>NZ_JBJZOJ010000098.1:0-16443 GCF_047200655.1 Streptomyces sp. MS06 | reverse complement strand
TCGAGGCATTCGTGACGTCTGCCGGCGAGAAGCTACGGAGTACCGACAGCGGCGCCCCTGTCGCAGTCGATCCGGTGACGGAAGCCACCACCCCGTTGAGCTGACCCTGGCTCAACCCACCACCCTCCTCAGCTCCCATCCCGTACGCCGTCGACCCACACACCGTGGAGCAGGCGTGGTTCATGGCGTCCAGGTGGAGCGCGCCACTGTACGAACGACCTGGACGCCATGGGCCGCGTCTGCTCGGCTCCGCCTGGGTCGATGGTGTGCGGGATGGGAGCTCCCCGCATCCGCCACGATGGACCCGCGGTCGGCGACGGCGCCCCCTCCATCCCGGTGCCGGCCGATCCCCCGCCGGAGGCATCGTCTTTGACCGCGCCCCGTTCTATGCGGTGATCGACTCATGGCGTCCGGCCCTATCCATGTGTGGGCGCGCGTCGGCGCAGCGTGGGCGGAGCGGGCCGGAGGCAGGAGCGGCGCCCGCAGCGGAGCCGGGAGCGCGCCCGGCGGAGCGGAGCGCAGCCGGGGCTTGATGAGGTAGAGAAACCTGTAACAACCCGTGGCCGATACGGGCCTTGGCGCAGGTCACGCCCCCGTGATGGTCTGACGACAAAGGGCACGTGCGAGGGGGCAGGGTGGAGCCGCTACCGGATGACTTGGCGCGGAATCGGCCGGGCGACGCGGTGCGCCGCAGGATCCGAGAGTTGCAGCCGAACCCGGTGCTGAGGCTGGTTGATCGCTGGCGTCCTGGTTCGGAGATCCGTAGGTGGGCGGACGGACTCACCGGGGAGCGGGTCACCGGTCGGAAGTTGGACAAGCTCCGGGGGCGCGGTTGGTACACCCTCCATGCCATCCAGTGGGCGAGCGGCACGGACATTGATCATCTTGCCATCGGCCCTGCCGGCGTCTTGTCGATCAACTCCAAACGGCACCCGGGGAAAGCCGTCTGGTACGGCGATGCCGCCCTCACGATCAATGGCAGCACGACCCGTCACATCGCGGCCAGTCAGTCAGAGGCCCGGCGGGTCTCGCGCGTCTTGTCCAGGCGTTGCGGTGTCGACGTTCCCGTCCGCCCGGTGATTTCCGTCGTGCATGCAGCGAAGCTGAAGGTCAAGCGTGCCAACCCTCCGGTGCTCGTCCTGGCAGTCGAAGACCTGGGCCGGGTGCTGTCGGGGCTGTCGCCGGTGCTCTCAACCGACCAAGTGGCGCGTATCTACGGCGTGGCACGGGAGGCTCGGACCTGGGCTGGTTGATCAGGCGTCGAAGTCGTACTCCAACACGTACGCGGCAGAGTCGAGGGTCATCTCGTTGACCTCGACCGGGCGTCCTTCGTCCGCGAACGCCGTACGGCAAATCATGATCACGGGAGTGCCCATGGAGAGCTGGAGGCGCCCGGCTTCCTCCCGCGACGGCATCCGAGATCGGATCTCCTCGCGGAAGTGGACGGGCTTGTATCCAAGCTCGGCCAGACGGGCGTAGGTCCCGCCAGGGCCGGTGTCCTCCTGTGTGATCGCCGACCCCGCCACCAGGTCGGCCGGCAGGTAGGACGTGGCCAACAGGACGGGCTTGTCATCCAGAACGAAACGGCGGCTGCGCACGCACACCGGCGCGTCGGCCGCGATGCCGAGTACCTGACTGATCCGTTCGGGTGACGCTGCCTCGTAGACCTGCACCTGGTCGACCACCAGCGTGCGGTCCTCGATGTCCGCGGACCAGACGGACCGCCCCGAACCCCACTGGCCACGGGACAACCGTTGAATGCCTCGCCGCCTGAGCGGCTTGAAGGCCCGCACGAACACGCCGGCCCCCTTGCGGGACTCGGCAAGACCTTCGTTCTGCAGCACGCCGAGTGCCTGCCGCGCCGTCATGCGGGCCACCTCGTACGTGGCCATCAGGTCGTTCTCTCCTGGTAGCCGATCACCGGGGCCGTACTCGCCGGCTTGAATCGCTGCCCTCAGTTCGTCGGCAATGCGCTGGTACTTCGGCTGGCGTCCGCTGCCCTGGGTGGCCATGTGATCCCTCCTTTCCTCTCTAGACACCTTAGAGGCCATCGCGTCTTCGCCCCAACCGTCGGCTCGCCTCGGTAGCCGACCTGAAACATCTCTAGAGACGTGTTGACATCTCTAGAGATCTGCCGTTCCATGGGGTCATCTCTAGAGAGGTTGCCAAAGGGGCGCCTCACAGATGAGGGGACTGCCATGCCGTCGTTCAAGATCGACCTCTCGACCGCCGTGGTGTTCGTGGCGACTGCTCCGGAACCGAAGATGGCGAACAAGAAGACCGGTGAGCGGGCCGTGGACCGGGACACCGGTGCGGGCCTGTCGACGGTGGGCCTGCTGGTCTCGGACGAGGGGGAGGGGAACCTCTACCAGGTCACCATCCCGGAGACGGGCTACCCGGAGGGCCTGACGCCGGGCATGCCCGTGAAGGTGGTCGGTCTGAAGGCCCGGGACTGGGAGAACGAGTTCAACGGCCAGAAGCGGCACGGGATCTCGTTCCGCGCGGTCGCGATCACCTCGGCGGCCTGACCATGACCGACCTGTCCATGGTGCTGGAGGCCACGGGCGCTCTCGCGGGGGTCGGTGGTCTCGGCTACGCGAAGGTACGCGCGCCGCGCGTGTACTGGTCGCTGGTCGGGCTGCCGGTCACCTGGGGCCGGTTCACCCTGTCCTACCGCTCGACGATGGACGTGTGCGGGCTGACTGTGCAGCCGAGCCGGCTGCGGGCCTTCGTCACCCGGAACGTGGCCCGCCGTGAGGTGCTGCCTGTCCCGCCGAAGGTGCGCCGGGTGCGCGGTACGTCCACGGGGCTGCGGGTGACGCTGCGGCTTCCTGCCGGCTTGGAGCCGGGTGACCTGGTGGTGGCGTCGGAGCGGTTGCGGCACGCCTGGGGTGTGCACTCGGTGACCGTCGCCGAGACTCGCCCCGGGTACGTGGAACTGCGGATGACCGGCTATGACGTGCTGCGTCAGGTGCGGATGCCGCGTGGCGCCCGTCCCGTCGGCTTGGTGGTGCCGGTGGCGTTACGGGAGGACGGGACCGCGTTCGTGCGGGACTACCGCGCGGTGCCGATGGCGCTGACGCTGGGCGCGAACAACTCGGGCAAGTCGGTGTATCAGCGCAACCTGATCAAGGGCCTGGCCGGGCTGCCGGTGGCGCTGGTCGGCATTGACTGCAAGCGCGGGGTGGAGCACTCGGCGTATGCGCCGCGGTTGTCGGCCCTGGCCACCACCCCGGACGATGCCGCCGCGCTGCTGGACGTCCTGGTCGCCGAGATGGAATCCCGCTTCGACCTGCTGAGCCGTCACGGCGTCTCCGACGTGTGGGACCTGCCCGAACGGCTGCGCCCGGTACCGGTCGTCGTCCTGGTGGACGAGGTCGCGGAACTCTTCCTGATCGCCTCCAAGAAGGACGAGGAACGCCGGGAACGGATCGTGACCGCGTTGATCCGCCTCGCGCAGATGGCCCGCGCGGTCGGGATCTACCTGGAGGTGTGCGGGCAGCGCTTCGGCTCCGAGCTGGGCAAGGGCGCCACGATGCTGCGCGCGCAGCTCACCGGCCGGGTCGTGCACCGGGTCAACGACAAGCAGACCGCCGAAATGGGATTGGCGGACGTGGCCCCGGACGCCGTGGTGGCGGCCTCGCTGATCCCGGCGGAACGGCCCGGAACGGCGGTCGCCGCGGACTCCTCCGGCGGCTGGACGAAGATCCGCACCCCGCACACCACCCGCGACGAAGCCATGGCGGCGTGCAGGGAGTTCGCCCGCCTCGTCCCCGACCTACCCGCCCTGAACCGCTTCCGCCCGCACGTGCCCGCCGACGCCCTCAAACCGGGTCCGTCGCTGGTCAAGCCGCTACCCGTCACGGACTGAAAAAAGGGGGACTCGTCATGGCCACGCGCAAGAACACCAAGCCCAAGTCGGTGCCCTGCTCCGACTGCGACGGCAAGGGCGAGATCGCCGAAACCGTCCGGGTCGGCGCCCGCAAGGGCCGCGCCACCGACAACCAGCAAGCCGCCCTGTGCCTGACCTGCTGGGGCACCGGCAACGCACCGACCGACGGGGAGTGACCGCCATGAGTCGTTCGCTGCGCCCGGATGCCGTCCTCATCCAAGCCGTGATCGCCGGTGCGCTGTCCTTCGCTCACCTGCACGACCTCGCGGCGGCGGCCGGGCAGTCCGGATGGAAGGCGTGGGCCTACCCCGTCTCGGTAGACCTGCTCCTCGTCGCCTCCTGGCGAAGGCTGCGCGCCGGTCGGGACCGCTCGTCCTGGACCTGGTTCGCCATCGCCCTCGCCGCGTCCCTCGGCGCGAACGTCGCCACTGCCGGCCTGCTCGACCTGACCGACGTGCCTGCCTGGCTGCGCATCCTCGTCGCCGGCTGGCCTGCGCTTGCCTTCCTCGGCGGCACCCTCCTCGTCCACGCACCCAACCCGGACCCGACCACTCCCGACCCGGACGCCTGCTCGGAGCGTGAGGAGCCGATGGTGCCGGAAGTCGAGATGCACCGCACCGACACCCAGAGCCCGGAACCGGTCCCCGCCCCGGCGGCGCCTGAGCTGGCCCCGGCACCACCCAAGCCGCCCGCCGGCACCCCGGCTGTTCCGCCGGCCCTGCTCGACCACGCCCGCTCAATCGCCGACGCCCACCGCACCACGACGGGTGAGCCGATCACCGCCGACGCACTCACCGCCCGGCTCGGCCTGCCCGCCCCGACCTGCCAAGCCATCGCCGCACAACTCCAACTCACATGACCTGGAAGGGAGGTGAACCCTCGTGCGCCCGAACCGCTTCTACGACGTGATCCGCATCGGCCCGGTCAAGGTCGGCTCCCACCACAACGGCCGTGGCCAGACCCGACACACCGCCGCCTGCACCGTCCCCGGCTGCGGCTTCTCCACCGAACACCGCGACCGCTCCGCCGCCGAACTCTCCGCCCGCACCCACCGCTGCACCCCCTGACCAAAGGAGGAAGCTCCGTGTTCACCCCGAAATACCCGCCCCCGGACACCACGCCCACGGCACCGGCCCCGGCGCCCACGACCGACCACACCCCGACCACGCCCAACCCGACTCCGGCCGTTCCGGCGCCGGTCGTCTCGGCTGTGGTCTCGAACAGGCCCACGGTCCAACTCACCCCGGGCAGCGCCCTCGCCCTCGCCGCCGGTGGCGCCGGGGTGGTCCTCGTCGTCGGCGCGGTGCTGGTGTCCATGCTCCTCGCCGTCGCCATCACCGGCGTCTCCGTAGCCGTCGTCGCGGTCGTCCTGCGCCTGCTCATCAAGGACCTGCACAACCACCGCTGAACGGCCCCCGGAGCGGCCTCGGTCGCCAAACTTCCGCCGCTCCGGGCGCCTGCACCCCTCATCAGATCCAACGGACCCGAAAGGGAGAGCCCATCATGCCCCAGCACGCCCCGAAGCTGCGCGTCTGCCGCGACTGCGACGGCTTCGCCACCGCCGCCATCACCACCGGCACCCGCCACCCGGACGGTACCCGCGCCACCCTCACCATCACCTGCCCGACCTGCAAGGGCACCGGTCACACCACCCCCACCGCCGACCTGTCCCGCGCCGGACGGTGACCGCCGTGACGCTCCTGAACTGGCGCTCCGCCGACCACTACGACCCGACCGGCGACAAGCCCTGCGTGCTCTGCACCAAGCCCACCCCGCTGCGCTCTGAGCGCGGCAAACCCGTCCACAAGGTGTGCGCGGAGCAGTGGACCGACGCCCACACCCCGAAGGAGGACAAGCAGTGAAGTCCTTCACCGCCTCGGCGCACCTGGAACCGGACAGCACCTACCGCGTGAGCGTCTTCGGCGACAACGACGACACCGGATGCTTCGTCAGCCTCTGCATCGGCGGCCAGTGGGTCGACGTCGCGCTCATCGCCCGACCCGGCACCGCCGACGCCCTGCGCGCCCTCGCCCGCGCCGCCGACGAAGCCGCCACGGCCCTCGACCAGATCGCCCACCCTGCCGCGGACGGTGACATGTGACCGACACCGCCACCGCGGCGGGCCTGGACCCGGCCACCCTCGCTGACGTGCTGAGGCTGGCCGGGTCCACCGGCTTCGACCGCATCCAAGACCAGATCCGCCGTACCGGCGGCTGCACCGACCCCATCCGCTTGCAAGGCTCCACCGTCACCCGCGACCGCCAGACCGGGCACGTCCTGCACGCCTACTCCACCGACACCGAACCCGGCGGCGTCCTGCGCCTGGCCTGCGGCAACCGCCGCGCCTCGCGCTGCCCGTCCTGCGCCTGGACCTACGCCGGGGACACCTACCACCTCATCCGGGCCGGCCTCGTCGGCGACCCCGCCAAGGGCACCCCGCACACCATCCGCGACCACCCGCGCGTCTTCGCCACCCTCACCGCCCCCTCGTTCGGCCCGGTCCACAACCGGCCCGGCAACCGGCCCTGCCGCTGCGGTGCCCGCCACGCTGAAGGTGCTCCCGAGCTGGGCACCCCGCTCGACCCGGACACCTACGACTACGCGGGGGCGGTGCTGTGGAACAACCACGCCTCCGACCTGTGGCGCTACTTCACGATCTACCTGCGCCGCGAGATCGCCCGCCGCGCCGGTCTCACCCAGAAGGCTGCATGCGAGCAGTCGCGGGTCTCCTTCGGCAAGGTCGCCGAGTACCAGAAACGCGGCGCCGTCCACTTCCATGCCGTGATCCGCTTCGACGGCCCCGACGGGCCTGACGACCCCCCGCCGGCCTGGGCCACCCTCGACCTGCTCACCGACGCCATCCATGCCGCCGCCGGCCGCGTGATCGTCGACGTCGCCCCGTCCGGCGACCAGCCCGCCCGCAGCCTCACGTGGGGCACGCAGCTCGACGTACGCCCCATCCGGGCCTTCAACGACGGGCAGGAGATCACCGAACAGGCCGTGGCCTCCTACGTCGCCAAGTACGCCACCAAAGCCGCCGAGACCACCGGCACCGTCGACCGCCGCATCGGCAACAAGGAAGCCCTCGCCCTACTCGGCGTGCCCGACCACCCCGCCCGGCTCATCGCTGCATGCCTTGACCTGCACGCCCTCTACCCCGACCGGAAGTTACGCGACTGGGCCCACATGTTGGGCTTCCGCGGCCACTTCTCCACCCGCTCCCGCCGCTACTCCACCACCCTCGGCGCCCTCCGCCAGAACCGTGCCGACTACCGCGCAGCCCAGCAACGCCAAGCGCTCGGCCTGCCCGACCCCGACTCCGACGACGAGACGGAGGCAACCACGTTCACCCTCGCCCACTGGACCTACGCCGGACACGGTCACACCCCCGGCGAATCCTGGCTCGCCGCCAACATCCGCCGCGACATCCAACACAACCGCGAAGCCGCACGTGAGGCGCTTGCAGATGGGTCTGCCTCGGAGGCCTGGGAGGTGGGCGCGTGAAGCGGTCGCTTCCCACTCACTACCTGACCCCGGAAGACCTTGTGGTCATGCTGCGCCTGCCGAGCGTGGAGACGGTCTACCAGTGGCGCCGCAAGGGCGTCGGGCCTCGTGGCTTCCGGGTCGGCCGGCACCTCCGGTTCGATCCGGAGGACGTGAGCGCCTGGGTTGAGTCCCTGATGGAAGGGGCCGCCTGATGGCCGGGCACATCCAAGACCGCTGGTACAGGGCCGAGAAGGGTCCGAACGGCAAGTCCGTCAAGGTCAAGACCGACCGATACGGCACGGGGATGCGCTACCGGGCTCGCTACGTCGGACCCGACGGCTCGGAGAAGTCGAAGAGCTTTCCCGACGGGAAGAAGCGTCTCGCCGAGAAGTGGCTGAGCGCTATCGAGACGGACATGACGCGCGGTCAGTACACCGACCCCAAGTCCGTGCGGGTCACGTTCCGCCAGTACGCCGATAAGTGGTTGGAGAGCAGGACTCCGAGCCCGATGACCCGGAAGGAACTCGGCCGGCGACTGCGTCTGCACGTGTACCCGGTGTTCGGCCCCCGGCCGGTCGGGACCTTCCGGCCCGAGCACATCAGGGAGCTTCTTGCCGTGCTGGAAGCGAAGCCCGGTGTGAGTGCGTCCTACGCCCGGAACATCTTCGCGGACGTCCAATCGGTCCTGTCCGCCGCTGTCGACGACTCGCTGTTGTTGCGTAACCCGTGCGGTGCGCGGACCGTTCGGCGACCCAAGCCAGACGCGCACCCCGTAGTCCCATGGACGCACGACCAGGTGTTCGGCGTTCGAGCGGCACTTCTGGAGCGGTATCAGGCGATGGTCGATGTCGGCGCCGGATGCGGGCTGCGGCAGGGGGAGGTGTTCGGGCTTGCAGAGGACGCCATCGATGCCGGCGGGCGCACGCTCCACGTGGTCCGGCAGATCAAGCACGTGGAAGGGCACCCGGTGTTCGCGCTTCCCAAGGGCCGCAAGAAGCGAGACGTGCCGTTGCCCGACTCCGTGGCGGAAGCCCTTCGTGCGCACATGGACGCCTTCAAGCCTGTGGAGATCACGTTGCCGTGGGACGTGCCAGAGGGGCCGAAGGTGTCCGCGCGGCTGATCTTCACTGCTGAGCAAGGGGGCATGGTGTGGCGGAGCAACTTCAACGGCAAGGAGTGGAAGCCCGCTCTCGCGGCGGCTGGTCTGATCCCGGAAGCGGATGAGCACGGCAAGTACGAGTCGGCGCGTGAGCACGGCATGCACGCCCTGCGGCACTTCTACGCTTCCGCGTTGCTGGACGCCGGTGAGAACATCAAGGCGGTCAGCGAGTACATGGGACATGCTGACCCGGCGCTGACGCTGCGGGTGTATGCCCACCTGATGCCGGACAGTCGTGAGCGTGCGCGCCGCGCCATCGACTCGGTGTTTGAGCGGGGCGTTCACGAAGATCACGGCCCGTAGACGGCCCAGTGAGACCCAGACGGCCCCTGACTTGTGCTTCGGTGCAGGTCAGGGGCCTTTTCCATGCCATGACCCTCAGATCTTCCTCAACTCTGCTTTGAGCTTCCGTGCGGCCGGGCATCTCTCGTTCACGCACCGAGCGAGGCGCCCGCGGGGGCTGCTTCGGGGGATTCCGGTTCATTCGGAGGGGAGGTGGCGCCACGTGGGGACTCTCGGCGTCATCCTGGCAGTGGTCTGCGTCGTGGTGGTGATCTTCGTGGTGGCCCGCAGCGGCGCCAAGCAGCCCGCCGGGACAGGCAAGAGGGCCGGCAGCAGGGTCAACAGCGGAGGCCGCGGCGGTAGCTGGTGGGCGGGGGCCGACGCCGGGGCGTCCGCGAGCGGCGGTCACCGGCACCACGGGCACCACGGGCACGACGGTGGCCATCACGGCCACCACGACCACTCCTGCGGCGGCGGATCGTCCTGCGGAGGGGGCTCGTCCTGCGGAGGCGGGTCGTCCTGCGGAGGAGGAGGGGGCGGATGCGGGGGAGGCAGCTGACACGGGGCAGCTGAGCTCCAGTAGGGGGAACCGTATCCGGATCGCGGGGCCCGGTCCTGGGCCGGGCCCCGCGATCATGTGCCGGCCGGCCCGGTGCCACGGCCAAGCATGTGCCGGAACCGGGAAGCGCGGCCACCGGGGCGGCGGCCGTTCGCCGCGGTCGCGGGGCGGCGTGTGCACGGGGGTGCCGTCCACAGGGGCCTTGCGCGGAGCCGCCGTTCACGGCCCTTGAACCGCAGGGAAGTTGAACAGTTGAGCTGTAGGGCCCTCTGAGGGATGGAAACCCTCCGAAGTTGGGTAAAAGCGCTTTGGCGGCGCCACAGTTCGTGATTCTCTCTCCCTCACCACCCCAGCCCCTCGGACGTCCGGTGCGGACCCCCTTCCGACCGGGCTGACCGGGGGCGATCTCCCTGGCCGACCGGGGTGCGCCGGACCATCCCCCTCCTTCTTTGCGTGCTAGCGGAGCCCATCCATGCTCACGACCCTGACCACGTCCTACACCGACACGCGCGCGGCCGACCTCGCCTGGGCCCTGGGGCGCGAACCACTACCCGCGCTGGCCACCCTCGACCTCGACCTGCTGGACACGAAACTCCAGTTGAGACTTCTGGGAGCGTCGCACCAGGTGCTCCTGGAGGAGGAACGGGGTACCTGCTCGGAGACGGTCGCCTGCATCCCCGGCAGCAGCACACCGCTGCCCCTCGGCGTCGCCAAGCGGGTCGGCGAGTGGGAGTACGAGTTCGCCGCGCGGGTCGAGGTGCTGACACCGGGCCTGTTCGCCGGGCGCGCGCAGGAACTGCTGGCCCTGGTCGCCGACCACCCCCACAGCCTCGCCGGGGTGTTCCCCGGGAGCCCGAACGCCTTCACCGCGATGCTCGCCCAGCGCCACGAGGGCCAGGTGCACTGGCGCACCTGGCACGCCTACCCGCAGGACGGGCAACTGGTCGCCACCCGAACCCGGGTGGGCACCCGGGTACCCGCGGCGCTCTGACCACCGGGCTCGGCCCACTGGTGACAACCGCGCAAACACCAGCGCACCAACACCACACGTGTGGGTGACGAAGCCCCCCGATGCTCTGACGTAACGTCACAGACGTGATCGAACCGCACGCGCCCGCCCGACCCGGCACCACGCCGAACCGGGACGGCCGCGCGGCGCTGCCGGTCCGCCCGGGCACCGGGCGGTTCCTGGTCCTCGCGTGCGTCTTCGTCTGCGCCGCCTGCGGGCTGGTGTACGAGCTGGAACTGGTCGCGCTCGCCTCGTACCTGATCGGCGACTCGGTCACCCAGGCGAGCATCGTGCTGTCCGTCATGGTGTTCGCGATGGGGATCGGCTCCCTCGCCGCCAAACGCCTGCGCCGGCACGCCGCCGCCGGCTTCGCCGCGGTGGAGGCGGTGCTCGCACTCGTCGGCGGATGCAGCGCCCTCGCCCTGTACGCCGTGTTCGCCTGGACGGGCGGCTGGGGCGGCCTCTGGGCGGACGGCCCGCGCTGCCTCCTGGTCGCCTTCTCGCTCACCATCGGCCTGCTCATCGGCGCCGAGGTGCCGCTGCTGATGGAGCTGATCCAGCGGATCCGCCGCCAGGACGCGGGCGGCGCGGTCGCCGACCTGTTCGCCGCGGACTACGTGGGCGCCCTGATCGGCGGACTGGCGTTCCCGTTCCTGCTGCTGCCCTTCCTGGGCCAGCTCACCACCTCCCTGGTCACCGGAGCGGTCAACGCGGCAGCCGGAGGGTCGCTGGTCCTGGGCCTGTTCCGGCGCGACCTCACCCGCCGCAGGTGCCGGCTGCTGCTGGTGGCCAACCTCGCCGTGCTCGCCGTGCTGGCCTGCGCGGCGGCCCTCGCCGACGACTTCGAGCGGGCCGCGCGGCACGCGCTGTACGGCGCCGACGTACGGGTCGCCGTGCGCACCGACGGGCAGGAGGTCGTCCTCAGCGGCGGCACCCGCGGACAACCCCTCGGCCTGTTCCTGGACGGGCGGCTCCGCGTCGGCGGTCGCGACGAGCGCCGCTACCACGAGGCCCTGGTCCACCCGGCGATGAGCGGGCCGCACGCACGGGTGCTCGTCCTCGGCGGCGGCGACGGGCTGGCCGTGCGGGAGGTGCTCCGCCATCCGGGCGTCCGCCGGGTCGACGTCGTCGAACGCGACCCGGCCGTGGTCCGGCTCGCCCGCAACGACCCGGCGCTGTCCCGCCTCAACGGGCACGCCTACGGCGACCCGCGCGTCCACGTCGCGATCGGCGACGTCTTCCGCCGGCTGCGGGGCGCGCCCGAGGGCGCCTACGACGTCATCGTCTGCGATCTCCCCGACCCGGGCGTCACCACCAGTACGAAGCTGTACACGCAGGAGTTCTACGGGCTCGCCCGGCGGGCACTGGCACCCGGTGGACGCCTGGTGGTGCACGCGGGAGGGGTCGCCGCCCGGCCCCGCGTCTTCTGGACCGTGGAGGCCACCGTCCGCGCCGCCGGACTGCGTACCGCCCCCTACCGTGTCGTCGGCCACGGCAGCGGGCTTCCGCCCGGCCCGGGCCGCGCCGCCGGAACACCCCACGCGCCGGACGACTGGGGCTTCGTCCTCGCCGCCCGCGGCGCCCGCCCGCCGCTGCGCCTGGACCGGGCCGCGCCCCCGCCGCGCACGCTGACCCCGGCGGCCCTGGCCGCGGCCGCGCGGGCGGCGGAACGCACCCGGATCACGGGACTGCCGGCGGCCACGCTGATCCATCCCCGCTACTGAGCCGACGACCGGGCCCGGCGGTGCGCGGTGGAACCGGAGACGCCGGGCCGGTCGGAACGGGTGAAATGAAAGAAATGGGAGGAATGAAGGGAGTTGGAAGGGAATGGGGGGAGGTGGGCCGTGCGGGCCGACCTCGGACGGCGTTCGGGTGTGCGGGGAGGGGACGGGCGGGCTGCGGTGGCGTCGGGTGGGCCGTACGGCCGACGGGAGGGCATCCGGTGCCAATCCCCGGACGCCGGGGTACGCGCGGCCCCGCGCTGGGTAGGCTCCGGAGCTATGGAGCATGAGGTGTTCGTTCCGGTTCCCGGCGAGCGGCTGAGAATGGTGCTGGCCGATCCCGCCCGGGTCGCCCGGGCCGTTCCCGGGCTCCAGCAGGACGCGGGTACCGGACCCGTCGCCGGACGCCTGAAGATGCGCATCGGCAGCCACTCGATCACCTACCGCGGCACCCTGCGGTTCACCGCCCGCGCGGACGGCACCTTCGCGGCCGCGGGCGACGCGGTCGAGTCGCGCGGCACCGGCAAGGTCGAACCGGTCCTCACGGTCCGGGTGGCCGACGCCGAGGGCGGCGCCAGGCTCACGTTCGACGGGTCCGCCACCGCGAGCGGGCGGGTCACCGAGATGCCGGCGGACGCGGTACGCACTGCGGTCATCCGGCTGCTGACCCGATTCGCGGAGCGGCTCGCCGCGCAGGCCGAGACGGAGCGGCCGCTGCCGGAGGCACCCGAGCTGCTGAGCGGCGGAGAGTTCGAGCCGGCCGCGACCTCCGACTTCGAGACCGCACCGGACGCCGAGGACGCCGCGGCCCCACCGCCCGCGCCGGACGCCCACGCCGGCGGTGCCGCCCCGGCACCGGGCGGTGAGGCACCGGGCGGCGAGGCGGACTCCGGTGCGGCGGGCGAAGCGCAGAGCGGGGGAACGGACGAGGCGCAGAGCGGAGGATCGGACGAGGCCGGCGACGGCGCCGCCGGATCCCGCTCGGTCTTCGAGACCGAGGTCCCGCCGCCCTCCCTGGACCCGCTGGCCGACGAGGACGAGTCGCCCGGCTCCGCGGAGGGATCCGAGGAACGTCCCGAGGAGCGCCCCGAGCAGGGGGAGAGCCCCGCCGGCGAACGGCGCCACGAGGAGTCGGAGGGCCCCGCCGGCAGGTCCGTGGCCGAGGCGGCGCACGCCCGGCGGACGATGATCGGGCGCAGCGCGGAGGAGGTCGACCACGCCCCGCCGCGTGGCCGCTACGCCCCCGTGCCGCCCCCGCAGCACGTCACCCCCGGCTCGGCGCTGCGCTGGGCCGCCCCCGCGGCGGCCGTCGCGCTGGCCTCCGCGATCGTGGTCGGGCGCGCGCTGCGGAAACGTCGCTGACCGGCACGTCCGCCCGTCGCCCGCGCCGTCCGCCCGTCGCCCGCGCCGTTCGCCCCTGCCGTTCGCCCCTCGCCCCCGCCGTTCGCACGTCCGCCCGTCGCCCGTGCCGCCCGTCGCCCGCCCGCACGGCGGCGCCCGCCCAGCACCCCCGCCCGGTTCCGCCCGCCCGCATCCGCCCGGCGGGCGCGAAGGGCGGGCGTGACGGGCGGGTGGCCGGTCTGCGCTCTTGATCAGGCCAGTAGGGTCGTCACGTGAGTAACGAAGACATCACACTGACCGCGGGCGACGCGGAGGCGACCGTGCGGCCGGACCACGGCGGCCGGCTCTCGGGACTCCGCGTCGACGGCACGGAACTGCTCCGGCAGGGGGACCGCTACGGCTGCTTCCCGATGGTCCCCTGGTGCGGGCGCATCAGGGACGGCCGCTTCCGGGACGGCGCCGCCGTCCACCAGATGCCGCTGAACTCCCCGCCGCACGCCATCCACGGCACCGCCCGCGACGGCGCCTGGCGGGTCGCCCGCGCCACCGCCGACGAGGCCGTCCTCACGTACGACCTGGTCGAGCCGTGGCCGTACCCCGGTCGCGTCACCCAGGTCGTCGCGCTCGCGCCGGACAGCCTGACACTGACCATGTCCATCGAGACGTACGACTCCTCCTTCCCGGCGCAGATCGGCTGGCACCCGTGGTTCCGGCGGAACCTCGGCGGCGCGGACGTGCGGACGGACTTCGACCCCGCCTGGCAGGAGGAGCGCGGCGACGACCACCTGCCCACCGGCAACCGCATCGACCCCCGGCCCGGCCCGTGGGACGACTGCTTCGGCATGCCGGGAGGCGTGGACGTCACCCTGACCTGGCCGGAGCAGCTGGAGCTGAGGGTGACCGCCGGAGAGGAGTGGGTCGTCGTCTACGACGAGCAGGACGCCGCGGTCTGCGTCGAGCCGCAGACCGGCCCGCCGAACGGCCTGAACACCCTGCCCCGCCTGGTCACACCGCTGCAGCCGCTGGAGGCGGCGACGACCTGGACCTGGCGCCGCCTCTAAGCTGACCGGCATGACGGACGCCAACGAAGCAGCCCCGGACGCGCGCGGCGCGCTGCTGCAGCAGATCAAGGACAAGGCCGTGGTGCACGGCAGGGTGACCCTCTCCTCGGGTCTGGAGGCCGACTACTACATCGACCTCCGCCGCATCACCCTGGACGGCGAGGCCGCCCCGCTGGTCGGGCAGGTGCTGCTCGACCTCACGGCGGACCTCGACTTCGACGCGGTCGGCGGGCTGACCATGGGCGCCGACCCGGTCGCCGCCGCCATGCTGCACGCCGCCGCCGCCCGCGGGCGGCGTCTGGACGCCTTCGTGGTCCGCAAGGCCGCCAAGGCGCACGGCCTGCAGCGGCGCGTGGAGGGCCCGGAGATCAAGGGCCGCCGGGTGCTGGTGGTGGAGGACACCTCCACCACCGGCGGGTCGCCGCTGACGGCCGTCGAGGCGGTGCGCGAGGCCGGCGCCGAGGTCGTGGCCGTCGCGACCATCGTCGACCGGGCGACCGGCGCCGCCGAGAAGATCCGCGAGGGCGCGGGCGTGCCGTACCTGCACGCCTACGCCAAGGACGAGCTGGGTCTGGACTGACCACGGCTCGGACACCCTCATGGACCTTCCGCCCGAGTCTGGGAAGATGGGGCCGACGATGACGTCGCCCCCCAGTTCCAGGTCAGGGCCGTGAGTACGTACCACGCCCACCCGCACATACAAGGAGCGGACAGATGCCCATCGCAACCCCCGAGGTCTACAACGAGATGCTGGACCGGGCGAAGGCAGGCAAGTTCGCCTACCCGGCCATCAACGTGACCTCCTCCCAGACGCTGCACGCGGCTCTGCGCGGTTTCGCGGAGGCGGAGAGCGACGGCATCATCCAGATCTCCACCGGCGGTGCCGAGTTCCTGGGCGGCCAGCACAACAAGGACATGGTCACCGGCGCCGTCGCGCTCGCCGAGTTCGCGCACATCGTCGCGAAGAAGTACGACGTCACCGTCGCGCTGCACACCGACCACTGCCCGAAGGACAAGCTCGACGGGTACGTCCGCCCGCTGCTGGCGGTCTCCGAGGAGCGCGTCGGCCGCGGCGAGAACCCGCTGTTCCAGTCCCACATGTGGGACGGCTCCGCGGAGACCCTCGCCGACAACCTGGACATCGCCCGGGAGCTGCTGGCCCGCGCCGCCGCCGCGAAGATCGTCCTGGAGGTGGAGATCACCCCCACCGGCGGTGAGGAGGACGGCGTCACGCACGAGATCAACGACTCGCTGTACACCACCGTCGACGACGCCCTGCGCACCGCCGAGGCCCTCGGCCTGGGCGAGAAGGGCCGCTACCTGCTGGCCGCGTCCTTCGGCAACGTGCACGGCGTGTACAAGCCGGGCAACGTCGTGCTCCGCCCGGACCTGCTGAAGGACCTCAACGACGGCGTCGCCGCCAAGTACGGCCGCCCGGCCGGCAGCAAGCCGTTCGACTTCGTCTTCCACGGCGGTTCCGGCTCCACCGAGCAGGAGATCCGCACCGCGCTGGAGAACGGCGTCGTGAAGATGAACATCGACACCGACACCCAGTACGCCTTCACGCGTCCCGTCGCCGACCACATGTTCCGGAACTACGACGGCGTCCTGAAGGTCGACGGCGAGGTCGGCAACAAGAAGACCTACGACCCGCGGACCTGGGGCAAGCTCGCCGAGGCGGGCATGGCCGCCCGCGTCGTCGAGGCCTGCGCCAACCTGCGCTCCGCCGGCACGCGGATCAAGTAGCCGGACGGATTGGACGGTACCCCGGGGGCGGGGGCGCGACCGGCGCCCCCCCCCCCGGGCCGTTCCGGCCGGCGCACCCGCGTGGGACGGGCCGAAGCCATGACGGCCATGACGGCCATGACGACTCACGCACCGCGGGCGATCGGGCGTCGGGGGGGGGGGGGGGGGGGGGGGGGGGGGGGGAAAA
>NZ_JBJZOJ010000097.1:0-17690 GCF_047200655.1 Streptomyces sp. MS06 | reverse complement strand
CCGGCGTCCGTCAGCGCCAGCTGTGCGGGGCGCGGAAGCCGGATTCGCGTTCCAGGCGGCGCCAGCCGGCCCGCTGCCGGCCGCGGTGGGCGGGGGCGGTGTCGGCGGCGGAGCGGGCGGCGGCCCGGGCGAGCAGGATCGCCGTGAGGGCGGCGACCTCCTCGGCCTCGGCATGGCCCTTCTCGACGCGGATGTCGATGCTGTTCATGGCTGTCATTCTCCCTGGAAGAGGTTTCCGCGCAGCGACCGCGGGGGATCGGCGGGGTTACTGCGGCGGGTTGCCGTGTTTGCGGGAGGGCAGGTCGGCGTGCTTGGTCTGGAGCATGGCCAGCGAGTCGATGAGGACCTGACGGGTCTCGGCGGGGTCGATCACGTCGTCGACCAGGCCGCGCTCGGCGGCGTAGTAGGGGTGCATCAGCTCGGACTTGTACTCCTTGACCATCTTCTGGCGCATGGCCTCCGGATCGTCGGCCTGGGCGATCTGGCGGCGGAAGATGACGTTGGCCGCGCCCTCGGCGCCCATGACGGCGATCTCGTTGGTCGGCCAGGCGTAGGTCAGGTCGGCGCCGATGGACTGGGAGTCCATGACGATGTAGGCGCCGCCGTAGGCCTTGCGCAGGATCAGGGAGATCCGCGGCACGGTCGCGTTGCAGTACGCGTACAGCAGCTTCGCCCCGTGCCGGATGATGCCGCCGTGCTCCTGGTCGACGCCGGGCAGGAAGCCGGGTACGTCGAGCAGGGTGACGATGGGGATGTTGAACGCGTCGCACATCTGCACGAACCGGGCGGCCTTCTCGCTCGCCTCGATGTCGAGTACGCCCGCCAGGACCTGCGGCTGGTTGGCGATGATGCCGACGACCCGGCCGTCCATCCGGGCCAGGGCGCAGATGATGTTGCGGGCCCAGCGCTCGTGGACCTCGAGGTAGTCGCCGTCGTCGACGATCTCCTCGATGACCTTGACCATGTCGTAGGGCCGGTTGCCGTCCGCCGGCACCAGGTCCAGGAGGCCGTCGCCACGCCGGTCGGCCGGGTCGGCGCACTCGGTGCGGGGCGGGTTCTCCCGGTTGTTCTGCGGCAGCAGCGACAGCAGGTAGCGGACCTCGGCCAGGCACGTCTCCTCGTCGTCGTAGGCGAAGTGGCACACCCCCGAGGTCTCCGCGTGCACGTCCGCCCCGCCGAGCCCGTTCTGGGTGATCTCCTCGCCGGTGACCGCCTTGACCACGTCCGGGCCGGTGATGAACATCTGCGAGGTGTCCCGCACCATGAACACGAAGTCCGTCAGTGCCGGGCTGTAGGCCGCACCGCCCGCGCAGGGACCGAGCATGACGCTGATCTGGGGGATGACCCCGCTCGCCCGGGTGTTGCGCTGGAAGATGCCGCCGTAGCCGGCGAGCGCCGAGACGCCCTCCTGGATCCGGGCGCCCGCGCCGTCGTTCAGCGACACCAGGGGCGCACCGGCCGCGATGGCCATGTCCATGATCTTGTGGATCTTCGCGGCGTGGGCCTCGCCCAGCGCACCGCCGAAGATGCGGAAGTCGTGGGCGTAGACGAAGACCGTGCGGCCCTCGACCGTGCCCCAGCCGGTGACGACACCGTCGGTGTACGGCTTCTTGGCCTCCAGCCCGAAGCCGTTGGCCCGGTGCCGGCGCAACTGCTCGACCTCCCGGAAGGACCCCGGGTCCAGCAGCAGCTCGATACGCTCCCGAGCCGTCAGCTTGCCCTTGGCACGCTGCGCCTCGGTCGCCTTCTCGCTCGGACCGGCCACCGCACGTGCGCGGATCCCGTGCAGCTCGGCGACCCGCCCGTGCGCGTCGGCCGGCTCGCCGCTCGGCTCACCCGTCGTCTCTTCCAAAACGGTCATGTAGCGACCTTACGAAGCCGACCAAGAAAAGCGAGCCGTCGACTCCGTACAGTCTCGGGCGTGTTTTCCTGGCACCCCTGAACAGAACCTCGGGGACGTGCAGGCATTTCGACTGCTCAGAGGGCGACAGCCTTGTAGGGGTCACACAAGTGGCGGAGCCGGGAGCGGGCCCGTATCCCCTCGCGCCGATGCCATCACCGGGGTGACACCGGGAGCTTAGCCGCCGCGCGGGACGACCGTGGCACACCCTCGCAGATGAAGTTGAAAGTTGTACGGAATAGGTCTAGCGTCGATCCCGTTGAGCATGATTGAACGTTAAACGACCTACCCGGGGCCGACCGGCCACCGGGTGGACCGACCACCGAGCGAGGAGCACGCCATGGGGATCTTCGGCCGCAAGGACACCACCACCGCCGCCACCGCCACCGGGGCCGCCACGGCGACCGCCGCCGGCCCGGAGCTGGCCGCACTGACCGGCGACTACACGATCGACCCGTCCCACTCGACGCTCGGTTTCGTCGCCCGGCACGCCATGGTCACCAACGTGAAGGGCAAGTTCCTCGACTTCAGCGGCAGCCTGCACCTCGACGGGGCCGAGCCGGGCCGTTCCACCGCCTCGCTCGACATCACGATGGACAGCATCGACACCGGCTCGGCCGACCGGGACGGCCACCTGAAGAGCGCCGACTTCTTCAAGACGGACGAGTACCCGACGATGACCTTCCGCTCCACCGGGGCGGAGGCCCTCGGCGGTGACGACTACCGCATCACCGGCGACCTCACCATCCTGGGCGTCACCGGGCCGATCACCATCGACCTGGAGTTCAACGGCGCGGCCAGGGACCCCTTCGGCAACGAGCGCGTCGGCTTCGAGGGCAAGGCGGAACTGCTGCGCTCCGAGTGGGGCCTCACCTGGAACGCGGCCCTGGAGACCGGCGGCGTGCTGGTCTCGGACAAGATCAGGCTCACCTTCGACATCTCGGCCGTCCGCAACGCGTAGTACCCGCGGGCGGGCACATCCCCGGGCGGGGGTTCGCACGGCTGCAGGGCCGCGTGAACCCCCGCCCGGCCACGTCCGGCCCCCTCCTCTCCCCCGCGCGCCGGTCCCGCGCCCCACTCGCGCACCGGCGCCTGACGTGGAACCCCGCGCGCTGCGCAGGCTCCTGCGAACGCCCTCAGAACCCTCCGCCGAAGTCCCCTCCGCCGTCGAACCCGCCGCCCCCGTCGAAACCTCCGCCGAACCCCCCGAAGTCACCGGGGTCGAAGTCTGCCCCGGACAGGTCGCCGCCCTCGTATCCGCCGGCGCCGAAGTCCCCGTAGCCGGCGCCGTAGTCGGCCGCGTAGGCCGGGGCCGCCATCATGTTCCCCAGCATGGTGCCGACGAGCAGACCGGGCAGGATGCCGCCGCCGAAGTAGCCCCCGGCCCAGGGACCGTACGCCGGGCCCGCCTCCCAGTAGGGACGGCGCCCCGCACCGGTGTCGACCTCGCGGACCGCCGGGTCCCGGCCGTCGGCGAGGCGGGCACCGTCCGCGGCGCAGACCGGCACCTCGCGCGGGGTGCCGGCGGGCGGGGTCCAGGTGGCGTCGGCGGTCGAGGGGCCGTGACGCGGGTCGAAGAAGCAGGGTGGGCGCCGTTCGGGCAGCTCGCGGCCCTCGCGGCGGGCCGCGAGCAGGGCCAGGCTGAAACGGCCGTCCTCCAGCGCCCCGGTGACGTCGCGGACGTCCTCGGGTCTGCCTGCCGCCGCCATGTGTGTCTTCGCCGACTCGTAGGCGTCCAGGGCCCGTTCGTAGTCCGCGCGCATCGCGTCGTCGGCGCCCGGCTCGGCCGGGTGGAAGTCGAGGCGGTCCAGTTCCTCACCGAAGGCGGTGATGTCCTCGTCGACGACGACCCGGAGCTTCTCCAGGGCCGCGCGCTGCTCCTCCGCGTGCCGGCGGCGGTTGCGACGCACCAGCCCGTACGCGGCCGCCCCGCCCGCCGCGAGCACCGCGGCGGCGGTGATCAGCGCGGCGGAGGAGACGCCGCTGCCGCCGCCCGAGGAGCCCCAGCTCGCCGGTGCCGAACCGGTCATGGTGGTCAGCGCCCGGTCGGTGAAGTCGGTGAGCTGGGTGGCGGCGTCGGGTTCGCCCCGGACGCTGGTGACCAGGTTGCGCACGGCGTCACGGGACAGCACCTGGTGGTCGGCGCGGGCGTCGAAGCGGCTGCCGAGGCGGATCGCGTAGGCACCGGTGACGCCGGTGGCGGTCCGCAGGTCGGTGAAGAGGTTCTCGGTGGGGTAGCCGGCCGGCAGCACGGCCACGAAGAGCGGTTTGTCCGCGTCCTCGATCTTCTTCGCCAGGGCGTCGGCGTCCGCGGGCGCGAGCTGGCCGGCGGCGGCCGGGTCGACGTACACCGGCCGCTCCCGCAGGGCCCGGGCGATCGTCGAGACGCCGGTGTCGGTGGCGGCACGGGCCCCGGCGGCAGGGGCCCCGGCGGCAGGGGCCGCGGCCGCCGGGGACGCGGACGGCGTTCCGGTCGCCGCCGCGACCGCGGGCAGCACGGGCACCGCCGCCAGGACGAGGGCCAGCAGCAGTCCCGGAAGGCTTCGGGTCCGTTTCACGGCCTTCATACTTCGAAGCTACCCGAAGCCCCCGGGACCGGGGCGCGGCCCGGGCGGGGCCGCGCCCCGGTCAGCCGGCCCGGTAGGCGGCGGCCAGTTCCCGCACGGCCTCGGCGTACCGTCCGGTCAGCAGCAGGTGGTCGGCGTCGGCGAAGGGTTTCGCCACCGCCGCCGTGATGGTGCCGCCGGTGCTGCGCTGGACGATCAGCCGGGCCTCGGTGACCAGGGCGCGCCCCATCCGGTCCGCCCCGGTCCGCTCGGCGGCCCGCGCCGCGTAGCCGAGGACCCGCAGGGTGACGGCGCCGCCGTGCGGCACGGGGGTGCGCGTGGTCAGGCCCCAGCCGAAGGGGAACTGCGGGTCGTAGGCGGTGTCACCGACGTTGATCGGCAGCTGTGCCTCGGACCTCGGCCAGGTGACCGGCAGTTGCCCGGTGAAGGGCCGCTTGCCGTAGAGGACGTCGGCGACGCCGTCGCCCTCGGTGCCCGGCAGCCAGGAGGCCACCAGGGCGTCGATGTCCCCGAGCCGGTCGCCGATGAGCTGCGGGCGCCCGGAGACGATCAGGACGGCGCACTTCATCGCCGCGCAGACCTTGTCCACGGCCGCCTTGTCGGTCGCGGACAGTTCCAGGTCGTTGCCGTTGCCGACGTCTCCGACCCCTTCGGCGTACGGGGTCTCCCCGACGACGACCACGCCGACGTCGTATCCGTCGGTCGGCGCGGACGCGTCGCGGGAGTACGTCAGGTCGCCCGCGTCCTTGCGCATCGCGTCCAGGATCGTGGTGCCGGGGGTGATGTCCCCGGAGGACCCCTGCCAGGTGATGGTCCAGCCGCCGGTCTGGTTGCCGATGTCGTCGGCGTTGGAACCGGCGACGTACACCCTCTGGGAGCGCTTGAGCGGCAGCAGCCCGCCGGCGTTCTTCAGCAGCACCTGCGACTCGGCGGCCGCCCGGCGGGCGACGGCCCGGTGGGCGGCGGAGCCGATGCGGTCGGCGCCGCGGGTGTCGGCGTAGGGGTGCTCGAACAACCCCAGCCTGAACTTCTGCGTCAGGATGCGGGAGACGGCGTCGTCGATCCGGGCCCGGCTGATGCGTCCCGCCCGCACCTCGGCGACCAGCGTGGAGCGGAAGTCCCGGTAGGCGTACGGAACCATGATCATGTCGAGGCCGGCGTTGACCGCCGTACGCACGTCGGAGGCGTAGTCGCCCGGGATCTGGTCGATGGCCGCCCAGTCGCTGATGACGAAGCCGTCGAAGCCCATACGGTCCTTGAGCACACCGTTGATCATGTCGGCCCGGGCGTGCATCTTCACCGGTCCCTTGCCGTCGCCGATGATGTCCAGCGAGGAGTAGGACGGCATCACGGAGCCGATCCCCCGGTCCACGGCGGTCCGGAAGGGAGCCAGGTGGACGGCCTCCAGCTGCTGCCGGGTGACCCTGGTGACGCCCTGGTCGATGGTGTACGTCCCGGTGGTGGAGGAGCCGAAGGCGGTGCCGCCGTCGCCGACGAAGTGCTTGGCGGTGGCGAGGACCTTGTCGCCGCGGTCCAGGTCGCGTCCGTCGGCCCTGCCCTGGAGCCCCTGGATGATCGTCTCCATGGACTGGACGAGGGCGGGGTCCTCGCCGAAGGACTCGTAGGAGCGGCCCCAGCGCTCGTCGCGGGTGACGCACAGGCAGGGCGCGAAGTCCCAGGAGACACCGGTGGCGCGGACCTCGGCGGCGGTGACGGCGCCGGTCCGCCGGGCCAGGTCCGGGTCTCGGGTCGCTCCCAGCCCGATGTTGTGCGGCATGATCGTGGCGCCGACCAGGTTGTTGTGGCCGTGGACCGCGTCGGCGCCGTAGATCAGCGGGATCTGGAGGCGGGTCGCCTGCGCCCGGAGCTGGAAGGAGTCGATCATCCTCGCCCAGGCGGCGGGCGTGTTCGGGGTCGGCGTGGAGCCGCCGCCGGAGAGCAGGGAGCCCAGGTCGTAGGCCGCGATGTCGCCGGGGGTGGTCAGCGCCCCGCGCTCGGCCTGGGTCATCTGGCCGGCCTTCTCCTCCAGCGTCATGCGGGACACCAGGTCGGCGACGCGTTCGCGCACCGGGAGCCGGGAGTCGAGGTACGGCAGCCCGTGCGCGTCGATGACCACCTGCGGGGTCTCGGCGGGGGGCCGGGCTCCGGTGACCGTGAGGGCCAGCGGGACGGTCTCGGCGGTCTCGGCGGAGTCGTCCTTCAGGGTGCGGACGCCGATCGTGCGGGAGGTGCCCGAGGCGGTGCCCGCCGGGAAGGTGAGGGTGCCGGAGACGGGGGTGTAGTCCCGGCCGGGATCGGCGGTGCCGGCGCCGGTGCGGTAGGCGACGGTCACGGGTTCGTCGAGGGGGGCCGAGCCGGTGGTGGCGACGGTGACGCGCACCTGCGCGGTGTCCCCCTCGGCGACCGGGTGGACGGTGGCGTCGGTGCTGACGGAGGCGCGCAGCGCCTGGTCGGCCCTGCCGTACAGTTCGACGTCGTCCATGGCGAAGCGGCCCGGGGTGCCGACCGGGAGGGTGACGGCGTAGCCCCACATCTCGGTGAGGCCGAGGACGTGGTCGATCCCGCCGACCGGCTGGTAGTCGGTTCGGTAGGTGAAGTCGGTGAAGGGCAGCTCGACCTGTTTCCAGCCTGCGAAGTCGTCGGTGAAGGAGGTCGTCCAGAGCTCGGACGCCTCACCGTCGGTACCGCCGTCCTTGATCTCGAAGGCGATCTTCTCGCCGTCGTCCTGCCCGTCCCACCAGAAGCGGACGCCCCGGTGGGCGGACCAGTCGTGGGCGGGGGCGTCGGCGGCGTAGTCGTGGGTGAAGCCGCCGTAGCCGCTGATGTCGTAGGTGCCGCTGAGCACCTTGTCGCCCTCGGGGGCGTCGGACCGGGCGGTGAGTTGCAGGTCCGGCGGGTCGTCGGCGTCGCTTCCCCAGGTGAAGATGCCCTCGGCGGGCTGGGAGGCGAAGGGGACCTCGCCCTCGAAGCGGTCGACGGGAGTGGGGGCGGGGGCCTCGGCGGCGCGGGCGGTGGCCAGCGGGAGCAGTGCGGTCAGGAGGGTGGCGGAGGCGAGCAGGGCGGTTCTTCGCATGGACCTTCCCTCGGCTCTCAGGGTCCTCACAGGGCTTTCATGGCTTAGATCAAAGCGTGAGTTAACTGCGGTCCCGTAGCCCCGTCAAGACTTCACGTCAGAACTGATACGCCGGCAACGCACGGCGGAATCAGGGGCGTTGTGCATTCGGAAACCGAACACGCACCCCCTTGACGCGCCGTGGACGCCGTCATTTACTCACCGCTCGCACGCCCCACTCCCCCACCTCACGAAGGGCGGCGCACATGCAGAGATCCCTCCGGGTGGTCCGGCTGCTGCTCGCCGGACTGCTCACCACGGCCGGCGTCACGGCGGCCACCGCACCCGCGCGGGCGGCCGGCGAGCAGGTCACGGTCTGGCTCACCACGACCGACGACGACGCCGGGCGCCATGTGGTGCGCGGCCTGGAGCCGCAGGCGCCGTTCGCCTTCCAACCGGGCGGCGGCGGTGGTGGCGAGAACATCACCGTCGACGAGGACACCCGCTACCAGACCTTCACCGGCGGCGGCGCCTCCTTCACCGACACCGCGGCCTGGCTGATGAACAGCAGCGGGGCGCTGTCCCCGGCCACCCGGGACGCGACCATGCGCAAGCTGTTCTCGCCGTCGGACGGCATCGGGCTGTCCTTCCTGCGCAACCCGATGGGCGCCTCCGACCTGGCCCGCTACGGCTACACCTACGACGACGTGCCGGCCGGGCAGACCGACCCGGACCTGGCGGGCTTCTCCGTCGCGCACGACCTCGCCGACGTCGTCCCGCTCACCCGGCAGGCGCTGCAGCTCAACCCCTCCCTGACGGTGATGGCGTCGCCGTGGACCGCTCCCGCCTGGATGAAGGACGGCGGCAGGCTCGACGGCGGCTGGCTGAAAGCCGAGTACTACGGCACGTACGCCTCGTACTTCGTCAAGTACCTCCAGGCGTACCGGGACCAGGGCGTGCCCGTCTCGTACGTGACGGCGCAGAACGAACCGACCTGCTGCTCGGGCTACCCGTCGATGAGCTGGAACGCCTCCGGTCTGGCGTACTTCACCAAGAACGAGCTGCTGCCGAAACTGCAGGCGGCGGGGCTGGACACCAAGGTGCTGGCGCACGACTGGAACTGGGACGCCTACGACGGCTACGCGGCGCGGACCGTGGACGACCCCGCCGTGCGCAGCCATCCCAACTTCGGGGGCATCGCCTGGCACGGGTACGGCGGCGACGTGGGCGAGCAGACCGCCGTGCACGACAGGTACCCGGAACTGGACGCCTTCGGCACCGAGCACTCCGGTGGGACGTGGATCGCCGACCAGCAGCGCGAGGACATGCTGAACATCGTCGACTACACCCGCAACTGGGCGAAGTCGGTGACCAAGTGGTCGCTGGCCGTGGACCAGGACCGCGGACCGCACAACGGCGGCTGCGGCACCTGCAGCGGGCTGATCACCGTGCACGACGGGGACGACCGCAGCGGCCGGGTCGACTACACGGTCGAGTACTACGACATGGGGCAGCTGACCAGGTTCGTCCGGCCCGGCGCCCGACGGATCGCCTCGACCGCGTCGTCGGCGGTGCCCAACGTGGCCTGGCGCAACCCGGACGGCTCCAAGGCGCTGATCGCGTACAACGGTTCCACGGCGGCCCGGACGGTGACCATCGGCTGGGGCGGGCAGCACGCCACCTACACGCTGCCGGGCCGGACCTCGGCGACCTTCACCTGGTCGGGCACCCGGTCCGACGGCGGCGACCGCACCGGCTCCTTCGTCGGACTGGCCGGCAAGTGCCTGGACGTGGCGGGCGGTTCGACGGCCGACGGCACACCGGTGCAGCTCTACGACTGCAACGGCACCGCCGCCCAGCAGTGGACCGTGCGGCCGGACGGTTCGATCCGCGCGCTCGGCAAGTGCCTGGACGTGTCCGGCGGTTCGACGGCCGACGGGGCGAAGGTGCAGCTGTACACCTGCAACGGCACCGGCGCGCAGCAGTGGTCCTACGACGCGGGGACGGGGGACGTGGTGAACCTCCCCGCGGACAGGTGCCTGGACGTGACGGACCGGTCGTCGGCGAACGGCGCCCGGGCGCAGATCTGGAGCTGTACCGGCGCCGACAACCAGAAGTGGCGGCTGTCCTCCTAGGGTGACCCCGGTCGGCCCTACGATGCACCGGGGTGCCGGGCCGGCCGGCCGGATCGAAGGGGGCGGAGTTGGAGAGCAAGGGCAGAGGCGGGGTCGCGGACACCACGGTGTCCGCACTGGCCGAGCTGGATCGGTCGCGGACGCGGAGCGAACTGCTGCTGGAGCTGTTCCGGCACGCGGAGGGCGAGGTGATCGCGGCCGTCGGCTGGTACCTCGCCCGGCGCCGGCGCCCGGCCCTGTGCTCGCGGGCGCTGCGCGCGCTCGCCGTGCTGCTGGGCATCGCGGGGACCCTCACTCCGCTGGTGCACTCCGCCGCACCGGCGTCCGTGCAGCCGGAGTGGGGCTTCGTCTTCCTGGCGGGCGGCGCCGGCTGCGTGCTGTTCGACCGGATCTTCGGCTTCTCCGCGTCCTGGACCCGCTACATCCGCAGCGAGCTGGCCCTGCAGAAGGTCCTGAAGAAGGCGCAGGCCGACTGGGCGCAGGCCTATCTGCGGACCACCGAGTCACCGAGCGACAAGGAGCAGGCGGCGCTGCTGGGGGTGATCGAGCGGCTGCGGTCGGACGCCCAGCGGATCCTGGAGGAGGAGAGCATGGCCTGGTCGGGCTATCTGGCCGACGGGATCGAGGAGCTGACCCGTTCCACGACCCCGGCCTCCGGGCAGCGCCCCGGCCCGTTGGGGCTGCTCCGTGCGGACCGGCAGCCGGGACGCGACCAGGGAGCCGAAGGGGTGCCGGCGCCGCGGCAGCGCCATCCCGCCCTGTGACGCGGCCGGGCGTACGACCCGGGCCCGTCGGCCCGGGGTTCCCGGGGCGCGGCGGGAGCCGGCGTCCCCGGCCCCGGCCCGCGGGGCGGGCGTGCGGGGCCCGTCCCCGGCCTCCGCCCCGGGCCGTCCGGCTCTCCGGCGGCCCGTCCCTCCGGTTGCGGCCGCGGCCGCCGCGGCGAGGCACCGGAGGGACAGGCCGCCGGTGCATCGGCGTCCCTGCTCTCGGCGGCGCCCCGGGGTGAGCCGCCGCGGCACCGGAAGGGGCTGCCGGGAGGGCTACTCGGCGGGCCGTACCCCGGCCCGCAGCAGGCCGTAGGTGTAGGCGTCCTCCAGGGCCTGCCAGGACGCGGCGATGACGTTGTCGGCGACGCCCACGGTGGACCACTCGCCGCTGCCGTCGCCGGTGGAGATCAGCACCCGGGTCGTGGACTGGGTGCCGTGCTTGCCCTCGAGGATGCGGACCTTGTAGTCGACCAGTTCCAGCCTGGCGAGCTGGGGGTAGATCCGCTCCAGTCCGACGCGCAGGGCGCGGTCCAGGGCGTTGACCGGGCCGTTGCCCTCCGCGGTGGCGACGATGCGCTCGCCCTTGGCCCAGAGCTTGACGGTGGCCTCGTTGGCGTGGGTGCCGTCGGGGCGGTCCTCGACGATCGCGCGCCAGGACTCGACCCGGAAGTAGCTCAGGGGCCTGCCCTGCACCTCGGCGCGCAGGAGCAGTTCGAAGGAGGCGTCGGCGGCCTCGTAGGTGTAGCCCTTGAGTTCGTGCTCCTTGACCCGCTCCACCACCCGGCCGACCAGGTCGCGGTCGCCGCCGAGGTCGATGCCCAGTTCCTTGCCCTTGAGCTCGACGGAGGCGCGGCCGGCCATGTCGGAGACCAGCATCCGCATGGTGTTGCCGACCAGCTCGGGGTCGATGTGCTGGTACAGGTCCGGGTCGACCTTGATGGCGGAGGCGTGCAGGCCGGCCTTGTGCGCGAAGGCGGAGACGCCGACGTAGGGCTGGTGGGTGGAGGGGGTGAGGTTGACGACCTCGGCGATGGCGTGCGAGATGCGGGTCATCTCGCGCAGCCGGCCCTCCGGCAGTACCTGCCTGCCGTACTTCAGTTCCAGGGCTGCGACCACGGGGAAGAGGTTGGCGTTGCCGACCCGCTCGCCGTACCCGTTCGCGGTGCACTGGACGTGGGTGGCGCCCGCGTCCACCGCGGCGAGGGTGTTGGCCACGGCGCATCCGGTGTCGTCCTGGGCGTGGATGCCGAGACGGGCGCCGGTGTCGGCCAGGACCGTGGAGACCACCGCGTGGATCTGGGCGGGGAGCATGCCGCCGTTGGTGTCGCAGAGGATCACCACGTCGGCGCCGGCCTCCGCGGCGGTCCTCACGACGGACTTGGCGTACCCGGGGTCGGCGCGGTAGCCGTCGAAGAAGTGCTCGCAGTCGACGAACACGCGGCGGCCCTGCGAACGCAGGTAGGAGACGGTGTCGCGGATCATGGCGAGGTTCTCGTCCAGCGTGGTGCGCAGCGCGAGTTCCACATGCCGGTCGTGTGACTTGGCGACCAGGGTGACGACCGGGGCACCGGATTCCAGCAGCGCGTTGACCTGCGGGTCCTCTGCTGCTGTGGCGCCGGCCCGGCGGGTGGCGCCGAACGCGACCAGTTGGGCGTGCCGGAAGTCGATCTCCTGCCGGGCGCGGGCGAAGAACTCGGTGTCGCGCGGGTTGGCGCCGGGCCAGCCGCCCTCGATGAAGCCGACGCCGAAGTCGTCCAGGTGCCGTGCGATCGCGAGCTTGTCGGCGACGGTGAGGTTGATGCCCTCCCGCTGGGCGCCGTCGCGCAGGGTGGTGTCGAAGACGTGGAACGAGTCGTCGCGCTCGCTGGTTGCCGTCTCGGTCATGGTCTCAAGGCTCCTGTTGTGGATCTTCGGTCTTACCGGAATGACCGGCTCCACCGTCCCCCCATGGTCCCTCGCGCCGTTCCTCCCGGCTGCGGGTGGGCCAGGAAAACGAAAAACCTCTCGCGGGTGCGAGAGGTCTGCGCGCGGGTCGAGGACGACGGTGGCCGCCCGCATCTGGTCGTGCGGGGCGGTCACTGCGGACCGGCGCGCCTGCTGCCAATAATCGTGGCGAACGAGAACACGGGGGAAGTCAACCACAAATCGCCCCCGCTTCCGCCGCCGTCTCACGATACGGGCGGCTCCGTGGGCCGGGCGGTACTGCACGACCGGGCCGGCGTACCGCTCCGACCGGGCGTACCGCGCGGCCGGGGCGCCGCCCTAGCCGGGATGCCGTACAGACCGGGGGGCGCCGCACGGGCCGGGGCGCCCGCCAGAGCGCCGCACGGGCCGGGGCGCCCACCAGAGCGCCGCGCGGGCCGGGACGCCCGCCGGCGGACGGTCAGTGGCGGACGGTCAGTGGCCGCCCGGGCCGAGCGACTCGTCGAGGAACTCTCGGACATGGCCGAGTACCTGCTCGCGGTCGGTACCGCGCAGCCCGATCGCCACCTGGATGGAGAATCCGTCGAGCAGGGCGCGCAGCCGGGCGGCGAACCGGTCCGGGTCGACCGCCCGGAACTCGCCCCGGGACACGCCTTCGGCGAGCAGCGCCACCAGGTCGCGGTGCCAGGCGCCCTCGATGGCGGCCTGCCGGTCGCGGCCGCCCGCGTCGGCGTTCAGGGAGCGGTTCCACACCTCCAGCCAGAGCGTCCAGTGGGGGTCACGGTGGCCGTCGGGCACATAGAGGTCGACGTAGTCGTCCAGCCGCCGTGCGGCCGGGGCCGGGGAGGCGAGCAGCCGGCTGCGGCGCGCGCCTAGCCGGCCCTCGCTCCACTCCAGGGTCTGCAGGAGCAGTTCGTCCTTGGAGTGGAAGTAGTACAGCAGGTGGCCGCCGGACATGCCGACCTCGCGGCCGAGGGCCGCCATGGTCAGCTTCTCCAGGCCGCGTTCGGCGATCATCGCCATGGCGGCGGCCAGCACCTCCTCGCGCGGCGGGGCGTTCCTCCGCGCGCGGCCCGGTCCGGCCATCGCGTGTCCCTTCGTCCGATCACACCTTCGGCTGCTGCTGGGTGATGCAGTGGATGCCACCGCCGCCCGCGAAGATCGTACGGGCGTCGACGAGGGTGACGGTCCGCCGGGGGAAGAGGCGGCGGAAGATGCCGGCGGCGATCTCGTCCCGCGGGTCGTCGAAGGCGCAGAGCACGACACCGTCGTTGCACAGGTAGTGGTTGATGTAGGAGTAGTCGGCCCAGTGTCCGTCGGCCTCCAGGACGGTGGGCGCGGGCACCCGGACGACCTCCAGGCGGCGGCCCCGGGCGTCGGTCGCCGCCTCGAGGAGGCCGATGGCCTCCCGGGTGACCTCGTGGTCGGGGTGGGCGGGGTCCGGCTGGTGGTGGGCCACGACCACGCCGGGCGCGGCGAAGGCGGCGACGATGTCGACGTGGCCGAGGGTGCCGAAGCCGTGCGGGGGGTAGTCGCCGGTCAGTCCGCGCGGGAGCCAGATCGCCTTGCGGGTGCCGAGCTGGGCGTGGATCTCGGCCTCGACCTGCTCCCGGCTCCAGTGCGGGTTGCGCTCCGGGCCGAGCTGCACGGTCTCGGTCAGCAGCACCGTGCCCTCGCCGTCGACGTGGATCGCGCCGCCCTCGTTGACCAGCGGCGAGGTGTACGTGCGTGCGCCGGCCAGGTCTCCGACGTGCGCGGCGATCTTCGCGTCGTGCTCCCAGCGGGCCCAGTCCTGGGCACCCCAGCCGTTGAACGTCCAGTCGACGGCGGCCAGCGAGCCGCGGCCGTCGGTGAGGAAGGTGGGGCCGACGTCGCGCATCCAGGCGTCGTCGAGTTCGCGTTCGACGGTGTCGACGTCCTCGCCCAGCAGGGCCCGCGCCTCGGACGAGCTGCCCGGGCCGCAGACCACCGTCACCGGCTCGAAGCGGCGCACCGCGCGGGCCACGGACGCCCAGGCGGTCCGGGCGGCCGCGAGGTCCCCGGGGTCGTCGAAGGTGGGGTTGGGGCCCGGCCAGGCCATCCAGGTCCGCTCGTGCGGGGCCCATTCGGCGGGCATCCGGAAGCCGTCGGCGGCAGCAGGCATCGGTAATCCTCAGAGGAAGTAGAGACGGTTGAGGGGGACGGAGTCGGCCGGTGCCGAACGCAGCGGCTCCCCGTCGAGGGTGACCAGGCCGGTGTCCTGGTCGACGTCGACCGATCCGGTGCGGGAGTTCCGGCGCAGGTCGGCGGGGCCGATACCGCGGGTGCCGCGGACCGCGACGCGGCGGCGTCGGGTCGGCATCCGGTCGTTGCCCTGGTCCAGGGCGGCCTGCGCGACGAAGGCCACCGAGAGGTCGGCCGGGGTGGCGCCGTGCGCGCCGAACTGCGGTCCGAGCACGAGGGGTTCGCAGGTGTCGGTGGCGGCGTTGGGGTCGCCGACCACGCCGTAGGCCGGGAATCCGGCCTTCAGTACGAGCTGCGGTTTGGCCCCGAAGTACTCCGGCCGCCAGAGCACGATGTCGGCGAGCTTGCCCGCTTCGAGGGAACCCACCTCGTGGGAGAGGCCATGGGCGATCGCCGGGTTGAGGGTCAGCTTGGCGATGTAGCGCAGGACGCGCTCGTTGTCGTGGTCGTCCGGGGCGCCGAACTCGGCCTTCATCTTCCCGGCCATGGCGAGGGTGCGGCGCACGGTCTCGCCGGCGCGGCCCATGCCCTGGGCGTCGGAGGAGGTGATGCCGATGGCGCCCAGGTCGTGCAGCACGTCCTCGGCGCCCATGGTGCCGGCGCGGATGCGGTCGCGGGCCATGGCGGCGTCGCCGGGCAGGTCGGTCTTCAGGTCGTGGACGGAGACGATCATGCCGTAGTGCTCGGCGACGGCGTCCCGGCCGAAGGGCAGGGTGGGGTTGGTGGAGGAGCCGATGACGTTCGGCACGCCGGCCATCTTCAGGACGTTGGGGACGTGTCCGCCTCCGCAGCCCTCGATGTGGAAGGCGTGGATGGTGCGGCCCTCCAGGACCCGGAGGGTGTCCTCGACCGACAGGCACTCGTTCAGCCCGTCGCTGTGCAGGGCGACCTGCACGTCGTGCTCCTCGGCGACGCGCAGTGCGGTGTCCAGGGCGCGGGTGTGGGCGCCCATGTCCTCGTGCACCTTGAAGCCGCTCGCCCCTCCCTCGGCCAGCGCCTCCACCAGCGGGGCCGGGTCGGAGGAGGAACCCCGGCCCAGGAAGCCGATGTTCACCGGCCAGGCGTCGAAGGCGTTGAAGGCGTGCCGCAGCGCCCACGGCGAGTTGACCCCGACGCCCCAGACGGGCCCGAACTCCTGCCCGATGACGGTGGTGACGCCGGAGGCGAGGGAGGCCTCCATGATGCGCGGCGACAGCAGGTGGACGTGTGTGTCGACGGCGCCGGCGGTGGCGATCAGGCCCTCGCCGGACACGATGGAGGTACCGGTGCCGACGACCACGTCGACCCCGTCGACGGTGTCCGGGTTGCCGGCCCGGCCGACGGAGTGGATGCGGCCCTCGCGGATGCCGATGGAGACCTTGCGGACGCCCTGCACGGCGTCGATGACGACGACGTTGCTGATCACGACGTCGCAGGTGTCGCGGACGGCGGCGGCCTTGAGGTGCAGTCCGTCGCGGGCGGTCTTGCCGAAGCCGGCCAGGAACTCGTCGCCGCGCTGCTGGGAGTCGGCCTCGACGCGGACGGTCAGTCCGCTGTCGCCGAGGCGGATCCGGTCCCCGGCTCGCGGGCCGTGGGTGGCGGCGTACTCCTGCGGGTTCATCGTGCGGCTCCCTCGGGTGCGGTGCCCGGGGTGCCGGTGCCCAGGTAGCCGCAGGCCGCGGCCCGGCGCAGGGCTTCCTCCGCGGCTCCCGGTGCGTCCAGGGGCCCGTCGACGAGCCCGGCGAAGCCGATCGCGACGCGGGCGCCGCCGATCGGGAGGAGCCCGACCCCGGTGCGCTCCCCGGGGCCGAAGCGCACGGACGATCCGGCGGGGACGGCGAGGCGCATGCCGTAGGCCGCCCGCCGGTCGAAGTCGAGCCGGGGATTGGCCTCGAAGAAGTGGAAGTGGGAGGTGACCGACACCGGCACGGTGGCGGTGTTGACGACGGTCAGCCGGACGGCCGGCTCGGGGTCGGCGTGCTCGGGGCCCGGCAGCAGCGCGCCCGGGGCGCGGTCGGCGAGTGAGCCCGCGATCGGGTCGGAGACCACGGCGAGTCGTGACCCGTCGTCGAAGACGGCCTCGACGTGCACCTCGGTGACCACGTCGGCGACGCCGGGCAGCACGTCGTCGGGGCCGAGGACGGCGCGGGCGCGGGCGACGGCCTCGGCGAGCCGGGCCCCGTCCCGGGCTGCCTCGCAGACGGTGTCGGCGATCAGCGCGGTGGCCTCCGGGACGTTCAGCCGCAGCCCGCGGGCGCGGCGGGCACGGGCCAGCTCGGCCGCCCCGAAGAGCAGCAGCCGGTCACGTTCCGTGGGGGTGAGTCTCACGAATCGGCACCTCCTTGCCTCCCCAAGTTTTGAACAGCACTCTAAACATGAATTTCCCACGAAGGAAGTCTTGACGCAGGAACACGAAACAAAGAGATTGAACGTCGATCTAACACACTGGCGGCCGTCGAAGGAGATCAGGGCATGCCGATAGAACAGCGCGGGGTCGACACCATCCCCGACGAGGAACGCACCAGCGGGCCCCGCGACCTGGTGTCGCTCCTGCTCGGCTCCAACCTCTGCCTGGGCGTGATCGTGTTCGGCTGGCTGCCGCCCGCGTTCGGCCTGGACTTCTGGTCCTCGCTCAGCTCGATCGTGGTGGGCACCCTGGTCGGCACGGTCCTGACCGCCCCGCTGGCGCTGATCTCACTGCGCACCGCGACCAACCTCTCCACCTCCTCCGGCGCGCAGTTCGGCGTGCGCGGCCGGCTGATCGGCTCGGTGGTGGGCCTGCTGCTGGCCCTCGGCTACACCGCGCTGACCGTGTGGATCGGCGGCGACGTGATGGTGGGCGTACTCGGCCGGATGGCCGGCCTGCCCGCCGGCGGAGCGGCGTACGGGGTGGTCTACGCGCTGCTCGCCGCGGCGACGGTGGCGGGCGCCGTCTACGGCTACCGGGTGCTGCTCACCATGTCCCGCGCCCTGTCGATCGGCATGACGGCCCTGCTGGTGCTCGGCCTGTTCGCCTACGCCCCGCACTTCACCACCGAAGCGCTGCCCGGCACCGGCGGCTACCTGCTGGACGGGTACTGGCCGACGTGGCTGCTGGCGACGGTGGCCGCCGGACTCTCCGGCCCGATCGCGTTCATCACCCTG
>NZ_JBJZOJ010000096.1:0-17975 GCF_047200655.1 Streptomyces sp. MS06 | reverse complement strand
AGATGGAGGACGCCGGGGTCGCCTCCGGCGAGCCGGAGGTCTCGGTCGCCGGCTGAGCGGACCGCCCGGTCACGGCGCCCGTAGGTGAGGCGCCCCGCGGGCGCGACGCCGTCGGCTGTGGCGGCCCCGCAGGTGCAGCGTCCGTCGGCTGCGGCGCCCGGTCGGTACGGGGCGGCCGCGGGCGGGCCGCACCGTCACCCGTGGAGCCCGCGGCACAGCCCGGCGCCGCGGGCACCGCAGGCCCTGGCCGCAGCGCCGCGCGGGCGCAGCGCCCCCGGCGGACGCGCATCGCCGTCCGCCGTCGGCCGTCCGCCGTGAGTCCCGTCGCCGCAGGGTGACGGGACTCGGCCGTACCCCGCGACCGGCGCCGCCACCGGGAACCGGCCCCCGCTGCCCGCCGCATCGCCGCCTTCGTGCCCTCGGCGACCGACGACGACGGCCCCCGGTCACGGCCGCGCACCGTACGCCTCCGACCGGGGCGTACGGCCGGCACAGGCGGCCGCGGCCCCTCGGCGCATACCGCCGGGCGCTGCCCAAACGCACCAGGTACAGTGCGGAGACCAGCAGACCTTGAGCGTGAGGCCCCGCCCGTGTTGACCCAGACGACCTCCCGGGTCCTCGAACCGAGCGACCTGGACGCCGCTCTCGCGGTCCTCGACCGCGAGCCGGTCGTCAACGCCTTCGTGGCCGCCCGGGTGCACGTCGCGGGCCTCGACCCGTGGCGGCTCGGCGGCGAGATGTGGGGCTGGTACGAGGACGGCATCCTCACCTCCCTCTGCTACGCCGGCGCCAACCTGGTACCCATCGGCGCCACCCCGCGCGCCGTGCGCGCCTTCGCCGACCGCGCCCGCCGCACCGGGCGCCGCTGCTCCTCGATCGTCGGCCCCGCCGAGCCCACCGCGGAGCTGTGGCGCCTGCTGGAACCGCACTGGGGCCCGGCCCGGGACATCCGCGGTCGCCAGCCGCTCATGGTCACCGACCGCATGCCGGAGGGCATCGCCCCGGACCCCTACGTCCGCCGCGTCCGCAAGGACGAGATGGAAACGATCATGCCGGCCTGTGTGGCGATGTTCACCGAGGAGGTGGGGGTCTCCCCGCTGGCCGGCGACGGCGGACTGCTCTACCAGGCCCGCGTCGCCGAACTCGTCGGCTCGGGGCGCTCCTTCGCCCGCCTCGACGAGAACGGCAGGGTCATGTTCAAGGCCGAGATCGGCGCGGCGACGCCGCAGGCCTGCCAGATCCAGGGAGTCTGGGTGGCACCCGAGTACCGGGGCACCGGCCTCGCCGCGCCCGGTATGGCGGCCGTGCTGCGCTACGCGCTGGCCGACGTGGCCCCGACGGCCAGCCTGTACGTCAACGACTTCAACACGCCCGCCCGCCGGGCGTACCTGCGCGTCGGCTTCCAGGAGATCGGCGCGTTCATGAGCGTCCTGTTCTGAGCCGGGCCGCGGCCGCGCTGCCGTTCCCCGAGCCGCACGACCGGAGGCCCGGGTAGGCTCCCGGCCATGGACCCCGTGATCGGCCCCCTCGACCTCTCCGCCCACGTCGACGAGGCCCTCGCCGTCCAAGCCGTGGCGTTCGGTCTGAGCCCCGACGAGGTCGCCGTACGCCGCCAGATCGTCCTGAGGCACATGACCTACCCGGGCGCCCGAGCCCTCGGCGCGACCGTCGCCGGCAGCCTGGCCGGCTTCGTCTACGGCATGCCGAACGACCGCACCCACTGGTGGTCCACCGTCGTCGCACCGTATCTGCGCGCCCAGGGCCACGAGGACTGGCTCGACGACTCCTTCGTCATCACCGAACTGCACGTCCACCCCAGCCACCAGAACCGCGGCCTCGGACGCGCACTGATCACCACGATCACGGACGGGGCACTCCAGCCCCGCTCCATCCTCTCCGCCATCGACACCGACAGCCCCGCCCGCGGCCTGTACCGCTCCCTCGGCTACCGGGACCTCGCCCGCCAGGTCCTGTTCCCCAGCGCCCCCAAGCCGTACGCGGTGATGGGCGCCCCGCTGCCGCTGCTGCGCCGACGGCCGCCGGGGCACCGGTAAACGGATTTCCACCGGCGCCGACCGCCCGGCTAACCTCCTTGCCAACAGCCTCCCCCGCTCCAGGCCCCGCCCGAGCGGAGGACCACCGTCGGCAGGAGTACGAGAACCATGGCGAACGCACCGGTCCAGCGCATGTCGCAGTTGATGGCGAAGACGCTGCGCGACGACCCGGCGGACGCCGAGGTCCTCAGCCACAAGTTGCTGGTCCGGGCCGGCTACGTCCGGCGCACCGCGGCCGGCATCTGGTCCTGGCTGCCCCTCGGAAAGAAGGTCCTCGCCAACGTCGAGCGGGTCGTCCGCGAGGAGATGGACGCGATCGGCGGCCAGGAGGTACTGCTGCCCGCGCTCCTGCCGCGCGAGCCGTACGAGGCCACCGGCCGCTGGGACGAGTACGGCCAGGAACTGTTCCGGCTCCAGGACCGCAAGGGCGGCGACTACCTCCTCGGCCCGACCCACGAGGAGATCTTCACCCTGCTGGTGAAGGACCAGGCGTCCTCCTACAAGGACCTGCCGGTGATCCTCTACCAGATCCAGACCAAGTTCCGGGACGAGGCCCGTCCCCGCGCCGGCGTCCTGCGCGGCCGCGAGTTCCTGATGAAGGACTCCTACTCCTTCGACCTGGCGGACGAGGGCCTCGCCCAGTCCTACGCCCTGCACCGCCAGGCCTACCAGCGCATCTTCGAGCGCCTGGGCCTGGACTACCGCATCTGCGCCGCCACCGCGGGCGCGATGGGCGGCTCCAGGTCCGAGGAGTTCCTCGCCCCCGCCGAAGCCGGCGAGGACACCTTCGCCGACTGCCCGAACTGCGACTTCGCGGCCAACACCGAGGCGATCACCTACGAGCTGAAGCAGGCCGACGCCGCTGGGGTGCCGGCCGCCGAGGACATCCCGACGCCCGACACCCCGACCATCGAGACCCTGGCGGCCTCCCTCGGCGTCCCCGCCTCGGCCACGCTGAAGAACCTGCTGGTGAAGGTGGACGGCGAGATCGTCGCCGTCGGCGTGCCCGGCGACCGCGAGGTCGACCTGGGCAAGGTCGAGGCCCACTTCGCCCCGGCCGCCGTGGAGATGGTGACCGAGGCGGACTTCGCGTCGCGCCCGGACCTGGTGCGCGGCTACGTCGGCCCGCAGGGGCTGGAGAAGGTGAAGTACGTCGCCGACCCGCGCGTCGCCCCGGGCACCGCGTGGATCACGGGCGCCAACCGGGCCGACACCCATGCCAGGAACGTCGTCGCGGGCCGCGACTTCGAGGTCGACCAGTACGTCGACGTGGTGGTCGTCGAGGACGGCGACCCCTGCCCGAAGTGCGGCACCGGGCTCAAGCTGGACCGGGCCATCGAGATCGGCCACATCTTCCAGCTCGGCCGCAAGTACACCGACGCCCTCAAGCTCGACGTGCTCGGCCAGAACGGCAAGCCGGTCCGCGTCACCATGGGCTCCTACGGCGTCGGCGTCTCCCGTGCCGTCGCCGCGCTCGCCGAGCAGACCGCCGACGACAAGGGCCTGTGCTGGCCCAAGGAGGTCGCCCCGGCCGACGTGCACGTCGTGGCCGCGGGCAAGGCCCTCCAGACCGAGCTCGCCCTCGACGTCTCCGACCGGTTGGCCGCCGCCGGAGTCCGCGTCCTGGTCGACGACCGGGCCGGTGTCTCCCCGGGGGTGAAGTTCACCGACTCCGAGCTGATCGGCGTGCCGGCGATCCTGGTCGCCGGGCGGCGAGCCGGCGAGGGCGTCGTGGAGCTGAAGGACCGCCGGACGGGCGAGCGCGAGGAGCTGACCGTCGAGGAGGCCGTGGCCCGGCTGACGGCGCACTGACACTCGGTCGGCACGGCCGGCGCCCGGCCGAGCGCCCGTCCCCGGACAGGCGCCCGGCCGGGAGCCGGCCGCGCCTCCGCCCGCCGGCGCCCGGCCTCTCCTCCCCGGTGCCCCGCGCCTGCGCCCGCCCTCGCACGGCGCGCAGTGCCGGCGAGCACCGCTGCCTTCGGCGCGCGCAGTGCCGGCGAGCACCGCTGCTCCGCTCACCGCCCGGCGCCGCCGGGGTCAGAGCCAGCTCGCGAACTCCAGCAGCAGTTCCGCGTCCCGGTGACGCCCCACCCGGCGGGCCCGCACCCCCGATTCGACGGCCCGGAAGAGGGTCCACCCCCGCAGCCGCTCCTGCTCCACCTCCAGCGAGTCCGCGAGCCGCTTCACCCGCCGCCGGGTCGTCGCCGGGCCGGACGGCGAGGCGATGAGGTCCTCCACCCGGTCGCGGACCAGCCGCGCCAGGTCGAAGGCGCACTCCCCGACCACCGGGTCCGGGCCCACGGCCAGCCACGGCATCCGGTCGCCGGCCAGCACCTTGCTCTGCCGGAACGTGCCGTGCAGCAGCCGCTGCTCCGGCGGCGCCGAGAGCAGTTCCTCCCGCGCCGCCAACGCCTCGTCGACCAGCGGCGCCACCTCCGCGTCGGCCGCCGCCACCGCCTGCATCGCCTCGGCCTGCCGTGCGGTCCGCGCGGCGACGGTCTCGAAGGCGGTGCCGGCCCCGGCCGGCGGCTCCACCCACAGCCGGCGCAGCGTCCCCGCCGCCTCCAGCAGGGCCTTCGCCTCCGGCAGCGAACGCACCGACACATCCGGGTGCAGCCGTTCCAGCAGCAGCACCCCGTGTTCGGGCTCCGCCTCCAGCAGTTGGACGGCGCCCACGCCGCCCCAGTGGTCCAGCGCCGCCCGCTCGGCCTCCGGCCGCGCCCGAGGCGGGGCCAGTTTCAGCACCGCAGGTGTCCCGTCGGCGCGCCTGACCAGTACCACCAGACTGCTCCGGCCCCCCGGCGCCTGCACCCGCTCCACGGTCAACTCGCGTAGCGCCACGGCCTGCCGAGCCGCCTCCGGCAGCTCCCTCAGCCAGTCGTCACCGTCCGGTGCCGTCTCGCCGAGCGCCCTGACCAGGCGCCGCGGCGGTTCGAAAGCCATACGAGAGTCGTTCCCTTCCACTGCGGGTCGTCTGACCGGATCTCCGGGGCCGTTCCTGCGGCGTCCCGCCGGGCCGGAACCGCACACCGCCGCAGGTCACGCCGGGGGCGGGGCGGACGCGGAAGCCGTACCCGCCCGCTCCGCCAGCCCAGGGAAGGCTACGCTGCCGCCCCGCCAGCGCACCGCCCGCACCGCCGCCTCCCGCAACGCGGACGCGGCATCCCGCCGCCGCCTGCCGCCGGCGGCCCGCACCAGGTCCGAGTAGACCCCGGCAACGCGGTCCTCCAGCTCCGCCGCGAGCCGTACCGCCGCCGCCGCGTCCGGCACCGGGAACGGCAGCGCGTATCCCGCGGCGGCGGCCACGGGCCGGCCGCCCAGGTCCCGAACCTCGCGTACCAGGGCGTCCCGGCGCGCCCGGTGCGCGTCATAGGCCGCCCGGACCTCCGCGCGGCGCTTCTCGCCGATGCGGCCGCCCACGACGCCGTACCCGAACACCGCCGCGTGCTCGGCGGCCAGTGCCGCCTGCACGGCGCGCAGGGTTCCGGCGCGCTGTCCGTCCGGGCCGCCGGCCGTGCCCGGCGGGGGCGCCGCGCTGGGCGAGCCCGCCGTACCCTTCCCGTCCGTGCCGGCGCGCCCGCTCACTTCGCCCCCTCCGCCAGCAGGTACGCGTGGGCCGCGCCGGCCGCCGCCACCGAGGCCAGCAGCCGGGCCTGCTCGCCGGGCAGGTCCACCAGCGTCGCGGTGCGCCGCTCGGCCAGCTCCTTCTCGGCGGAGGCCAGCGCGGCGAGCGCGGACCGGGGATCGGCCGGAACCGCGAGCGGATCGCCCGCCCGACCCGACACGGCCGGCGGCGCCGCGGAGCCGCCCGAGGCCGCCGGGGACGCCGGGACCGACCCCGGCGGCGGGGACCCGGACGGGGTCGAGTCAGCCGGGGTCGCCGAGACGGACGGCGCCGGCGCGAGCCACCCGCCGAACGCCTCCGCATGCCGTGCGACCTCCGCTCTGAGCGGCCCGAGACGCTTTGCCAGTGCCGGATGGGCGGCGAGCACCGCGTCGTACCGCTCGGCGAGGGTCCGGCTGTCCCGGACGGCACGCGCGCGTGCCCGCTCCGCCAGGGACGGGCTGCCGCCCGACCCCCCGTCGCCGTCCTCCCGGCCGGAGGCCGAGCAGCCGGCCAGGAGGGCGACGCCCGCGGTCGAGGCGAGCAGGGATCTTCTTCGCGGCCCCGAAGGGGCGAGCGGCGGCGAGCGGAACGGCATGGCAGACGTCCTCTGGGATCTCGGCGGATCTCGTGCGGGCCGGCAGGTCTCGCACGAGCGGGGCGGCGGCGGGCCTCGCGCGCCCGTGATCACCGTACCCGCGCACCCGGTCCGTACCACTCACCGGCACCTGCGCAGCCAGGTGGACGGCAACACCCCCCGGGACCGGATACCCTTTGGATCTGCAACGCGACGTTCCGACAACAGCACACGCGGCCGAGGAGTCACCCGGATGAGCACCACCCAGAGCGAGAGGCTGCGAGACCTGCTGGAACCGCTGGTCACCTCCCTAGGTCTGGACCTCGAAGAGATCGCCGTGGACTCCGTCGGACGCAAGCGTGTGCTGCGAGTCGTCGTCGACTCCGACACCGGGGCCGACCTGGACCGGATCGCCGATGTGAGCCGCGCGCTCTCGGCGAAGCTCGACGAGTCGGACGCGATGGGCGAGGCGGAGTACACCCTCGAAGTCGGCACCCCGGGCGCGGAACGCCTCCTCCGGGAGCACCGGCACTACGTGCGTGCCACCGGCCGGCTGGTGAAGTTCCGGCTGGGCGCGGGCGGTGAGCTGGTCGCCAGGATCCTGCGCGCCGACGAGGACGGACTCGACCTGGAGGTGCCCGGGGTGAAGGGCCGAAGGCCCACCACTCGCAGGCTCGCCTTCGCGGAGATCGAGCAGGCCCGCGTGCAGGTCGAGTTCAACCCCAGAAGCAAGCACGCGGACGCAGGGACCGAAGAGTCCGCAGAGACCGAAGAGAACGCAGAGGAGGCGTAGCCGTGGACATCGACATGAGTGCCCTGCGGGGCTTGGTCAGGGAGAAGGAGATCTCCTTCGACCTGCTGGTCGAGGCGATCGAGTCGGCCCTCCTCATCGCCTACCACCGCACGGACGGCAGCCGCCGGCACGCGCGCGTGGAGCTCAACCGCGACAGCGGCCACGTGACCGTGTGGGCGAAGGAGGAGCCCGACGACCTGGAGGAGGGGCAGGAGGCCCGCGAGTTCGACGACACCCCCTCCGGTTTCGGCCGTATCGCCGCCACCACGGCCAAGCAGATCATCCTCCAGCGGCTGCGCGACGCCCAGGACGACGCCACGCTCGGCGAGTACGCCGGCCGTGAGGGCGACATCGTCACCGGTGTGGTGCAGCAGGGTCGCGACCCGAAGAACGTGCTCGTCGACATCGGCAAGCTGGAGGCCATCCTGCCGGTGCAGGAGCAGGTCCCGGGCGAGGAGTACCCGCACGGCATGCGGCTGCGCTCCTACGTCGTCCGGGTGGCGAAGGGCGTGCGCGGGCCGTCGGTGACGCTCTCGCGCACCCACCCGAACCTGGTGAAGAAGCTCTTCTCGCTGGAGGTGCCGGAGATCGCCGACGGGTCGGTGGAGATCGCCGCCATCGCCCGTGAGGCCGGCCACCGCACGAAGATCGCCGTCCGTTCGCACCGCAGCGGCCTGAACGCCAAGGGAGCCTGCATCGGGCCGATGGGCGGCCGGGTGCGCAACGTGATGGGGGAGCTCAACGGCGAGAAGATCGACATCGTCGACTGGTCGGAGGACCCGGCCGAGATGGTGGCGAACGCGCTGTCCCCCGCACGGGTGGCCAAGGTCGAGATCGTGGACCTGGCGGCCCGGTCCGCCCGGGTGACCGTGCCCGACTACCAGCTGTCGCTGGCGATCGGCAAGGAAGGGCAGAACGCCCGTCTCGCCGCCCGGCTGACCGGCTGGCGGATCGACATCCGACCGGACACCGAGCAGGCCGGCACCTGAGGTCCGGCGTGCCGGGGGCGCGCCGGCGGGAGGTCCGCGAACCCGCCCCGGTGCCCACGGCACCGGATCCGCGGGCACCCGGCGCCGCCGGTGCCTCCGGCACCGCAGCCGGCGGCCCGCGCGGTACGGCGCGGCCGGCCGGCTCCCGGAGGCTGCGGCGGACCCCCGCACCGGCTACCGGCGGACCCCCGCACCGGCGCTACCGGCGGCCTGCCGCACCGGCTTCCGGCCGCCGCGGGCTGCAGTTCCGGCGAGCTGCCGGGAGCCGTCCGCCGGGGTGCCGGGGAATAGATCCAAGCCGCCGGTCGCTCACATCACGACAGGTTTCTTCGCGACAGCTGTTCGGACCCCGCCCCGTACGGGTGAGGTGCGTTCGGGGAGGTAGACTTAACGGTGTCTGGCCGGACGCGGGCCCGAACGTGCCCTGAACGCACCTGCGTGGGGTGCCGGGAGCGGTCGGCCAAGGTGGATCTGCTGCGCATCGTGGCGATCGGGGACGCGTGCGTCTCCGACCCTCGCGGTACGCTGCCCGGCCGGGGTGCATATGTGCACCCCGCCCTGGTCTGTCTCGACCAGGCGGTACGCCGCCGGGCGTTCACGCGGGCGCTGCGCGCCCCGGGAGCGCTCGACACAAAGGCGTTGCGCCGCCACGTCGAGCGGACAACAGTTGCCGACGAGGCGACGGTCACCGACAAGGTGACACAGTAAGGAAGACACGCCGTGCGGAACCCCGTGCGGTCTGGTACCTCGCGAGTCGAAAGCAGGTCGAGATTGCGATGAGCACTCGATGAGTACGCGATGAGTACGCCCATGAACTAGCGACGGTCCGGCCGCAACCCGGACCTCAAAGGAGCGAAGTGGCTAAGGTCCGGGTCTACGAACTCGCCAAGGAGTTCGGCGTCGAGAGCAAGGTCGTCATGGCCAAGCTCCAGGAACTCGGTGAATTCGTCCGTTCGGCGTCTTCGACGATCGAAGCGCCGGTTGTACGCAAGCTGACCGACGCCTTCCAGGGCGGTGGCAACGGCAGGTCTGCCGCGAAGCCCGCCCCCAGGAAGGCCGCCCCCAAGCCCGCCGCGCCGTCCCCGGCGCAGGCGGCCCGTCCGGCTGCTCCGAAGCCGGCCGGCCCCAAGCCGCCGGCCGCCCAGCAGCCCGCGGCCCCCGCTGCGACTCCGGGCCCCCGCCCGGGTCCGAAGCCCGGCCCCCGTCCGGCACCGGCGACTCCGGAGTTCACCGCCCCGCCGGCGGCTCCGGCTGCTCCGGCGGCCTCGGCCGCCCCCGGTCCGAAGCCCGGCGGCCCGCGTCCCGGCGCCCCGAAGCCCGGCGGCCGTCCGGCCGCTCCCGGCCAGGGCCAGCGTCCCGGACAGGGCGGCGGCCAGCGCCCCGCCCAGGGCGGCCCGCGTCCCGGCGGTCCCGGCCAGCGCCAGGGCGGCCGTCCGTCCGGACCCCGTCCGGGCAACAACCCCTTCACCTCCGGCGGCAACGCCGGAATGGCGCGCCCGCAGTCTCCCCGCCCCCAGGGCCCGCGTCCGCAGGCCCCCGGCGGTCAGGGCGGCGGACCCCGTCCGCAGGCCCCCGGCGGCCAGGGCGGCGGTCCCCGTCCGCAGGCTCCGGGCGGTCAGCGCCCCACGCCGGGGTCCATGCCCCGGCCGCAGGGCGGCGGCCCGCGTCCCGGCGGCCCGCGTCCGAACCCCGGCATGATGCCGCAGCGTCCCGCTGCCGGCCCCCGTCCCGGCCCCGGCGGCCGCGGTCCGGGCGGCGGCGGTCGTCCCGGTGGCGGTGGCGGCGGTGGCCGTCCCGGCTTCGCCGGTCGTCCTGGTGGCGGTGGCGGCGGTGGCCGTCCCGGTGGTGGCGGCGGCTTTGGCGGTCGTCCCGGTGGTGGCGGCGGCTTCGGCGGTCGTCCCGGCTTCGGCGGTCGCCCCGGCGGTCCCGGTGGCCGCGGCGGCACGCAGGGTGCCTTCGGCCGTCCGGGTGGTCCGGCGCGGCGCGGCCGCAAGTCGAAGCGGCAGCGCCGTCAGGAGTACGAGGCCATGCAGGCCCCGTCGGTCGGCGGCGTGATGCTGCCTCGCGGCAGCGGCGAGACCATTCGCCTGTCGCGCGGTGCGTCGCTCACCGACTTCGCGGAGAAGATCAACGCCAACCCGGCGTCGCTCGTCGCGGTCATGATGAACCTGGGCGAGATGGTCACGGCCACGCAGTCCGTCTCCGACGAGACGCTGCACGTCCTGGCCGGCGAGATGAACTACACCGTTCAGATCGTCAGCCCGGAGGAAGAGGACCGCGAGCTCCTCGAGTCCTTCGACATCGAGTTCGGTGACGAGGGCTCCGAAGAGGAGATGGTCGTCCGTCCGCCGGTCGTCACCGTCATGGGTCACGTCGACCACGGCAAGACCCGACTGCTGGACGCGATCCGCAAGACCAACGTCATCGACACCGAGGCCGGCGGCATCACCCAGCACATCGGTGCCTACCAGGTCACGACCGAGGTCAACGAGGAAGAGCGCGCGATCACCTTCATCGACACCCCGGGTCACGAGGCGTTCACCGCCATGCGTGCCCGCGGTGCCAAGTCGACGGACATCGCCATCCTCGTGGTCGCGGCCAACGACGGTGTGATGCCGCAGACGGTCGAGGCCCTGAACCACGCCAAGGCGGCCGACGTGCCGATCGTGGTCGCGGTCAACAAGATCGACGTCGAGGGCGCGGACCCGACCAAGGTGCGCGGCCAGCTGACCGAGTACGGCCTGGTGGCGGAGGAGTACGGCGGCGACACCATGTTCGTCGACGTGGCCGCCAAGCCCGGCCTGAACATCGACAAGCTGCTCGAGGCCGTCGTCCTCACCGCCGACGCCACGCTCGACCTGCGGGCCAACCCCCACCAGGACGCGCAGGGCATCGCGATCGAGTCCCGGCTCGACCGCGGCCGCGGCGCCGTGGCGACCGTCCTCGTCCAGCGAGGCACCCTCCAGGTCGGCGACACCATGGTGGTCGGCGACGCCTACGGCAGGGTCCGGGCGATGCTCGACGACAGCGGCAGCAACGTCCATGAAGCCGGGCCGTCCACGCCGGTCCAGGTCCTGGGTCTGACCAACGTCCCGGGCGCCGGCGACAACTTCCTCGTGGTCGAGGAGGACCGTACGGCCCGCCAGATCGCGGAGAAGCGCGCCGCCCGTGAGCGCAACGCCGCGTTCGCCAAGCGCACCCGCCGGGTGTCGCTGGAGGATCTGGACAAGGTGCTGAAGGCCGGCGAGGTCCAGCAGCTCAACCTGATCATCAAGGGCGACGCCTCCGGTTCGGTCGAGGCGCTGGAGTCCTCGCTGCTCCAGCTGGACGTCGGCGAAGAGGTCGACATCCGCGTCCTGCACCGCGGCGTCGGTGCGGTCACGGAGTCCGACATCGACCTGGCCATGGGCTCCGACGCGATCGTCATCGGCTTCAACGTCCGGGCAGCCGGCCGTGCCCAGCAGATGGCGGAGCGCGAGGGCGTGGACGTCCGGTACTACTCGGTCATCTACCAGGCGATCGAGGAGATCGAGGCGGCCCTGAAGGGCATGCTGAAGCCGGAGTACGAGGAGGTCGAGCTCGGCACGGCGGAGATCCGCGAGGTCTTCAAGTCGTCCAAGCTGGGCAACATCGCCGGTGTCCTCATCCGTTCGGGCGAGGTCAAGCGCAACAGCAAGGCCCGCCTCATCCGCGACGGCAAGGTGGTCGCGGAGAACCTCAACATCGAGGGCCTGCGTCGCTTCAAGGACGACGTCACCGAGATCCGCGAAGGGTTCGAGGGCGGTATCAACCTCGGCAACTTCAACGACATCAAGGTCGACGACGTCATCGCGACGTACGAACTGCGCGAGAAGCCGAGGGCCTGACGCCCACGGCTCGCGCCGTTTGCGGCAACCGTTGCGGCGAGGGGCCCCGGCAGGTCCGCGGAGCGCGAATATCCGTCGATCGGGCCCACTCCTTCGTTGTACGGTTCTTGATGTCCCTGCCCACACGGTCGCAGGGCCACCGATCCCGTACCGGCGGGTGAACCGGTTGCACAGATGTATGTGGGGACGCTGTCCTTCGACCTCCTCCTCGGCGACGTTCGGTCGCTGAAGGAGAAGCGCTCCGTCGTCCGCCCGATCGTCGCCGAACTCCAGCGCAAGTACGCGGTGAGCGCGGCCGAGGTGGACCACCTGGACCTCTACCGGCGGGCCGGTATCGGCCTCTCCGCGGTGTCCGGCGACGCGGGGCACCTCACCGACGTACTCGACCGGTGCGAACGGCTGGTCGCCGGGCGCCCGGAAGTGGAACTGCTGTCCGTCCGGCGGCGGCTCCACGGCGACGACGACTGACCGAAGAACTCAGACAGGAAAGAATGGGAGACGGACCAGTGGCCGACAACGCGCGGGCGAAAAGGCTGGCGGACCTCATCCGGGAGGTGGTGGCCCAGAAGCTGCAGCGCGGGATCAAGGACCCGCGGCTCGGCTCGCACGTCACCATCACGGACACCCGGGTCACGGGTGACCTCCGGGAGGCGACCGTCTTCTACACGGTCTACGGCGACGACGAGGAGCGCGCGGAGGCCGCCGCCGGCCTGGAGAGCGCCAAGGGAATCCTCCGCTCGGAGGTCGGCAAGGCCGCCGGTGTGAAGTTCACACCGACCCTCAGCTTCGTCGCCGACGCCCTCCCCGACAACGCCCGGACCATCGAGGACCTCCTCGACAAGGCGCGCGCCTCCGACGCGAAGGTGCGGGAGTCCGCCACGGGCGCCCGGTACGCCGGCGAAGCCGACCCCTACCGGAAGCCCGGCTCCGAGGAGACGGACGACACCACCGAATGAACGACCGCAAGCCCACCCCGCCCGACGGCCTCGTCATCGTCGACAAGCCGTCGGGCTTCACTTCGCACGACGTCGTGGCCAAGATGCGCGGCATCGCCGGAACCCGCCGCGTCGGCCACGCCGGCACCCTCGACCCCATGGCGACGGGCGTACTCGTCCTCGGCGTGGAGAGGGCCACCAAACTGCTCGGCCACCTCGCCCTCACCGAGAAGGAGTACCTCGGCACCATCCGCCTCGGCCAGACCACCCTGACCGACGACGCCGAGGGCGAGATCACGGCGTCCGCCGACGCCTCCGCGATCAGCCGCGGGGCCATCGACGCCGGCGTCGCCGAACTGACCGGCGAGATCATGCAGGTGCCGTCCCGGGTCAGCGCCATCAAGATCAACGGGGTGCGGTCCTACAAACGGGCCCGCGACGGCGAGGAGTTCGACATTCCGGCCCGCCCGGTCACGATCTCCTCCTTCACCCTGTACGACGTCCGCGACGCCGTCGCCGACGACGGCACCCCCGTCCTGGACCTCGTGGTCTCGGTCGTCTGCTCCTCCGGCACCTACATCCGCGCCCTCGCCCGCGACCTGGGCGCCGGCCTCGGTGTCGGCGGCCATCTGACCGCGCTGCGGCGCACCCGCGTGGGCCCGTACCGGATCGACTCGGCCAGGACGCTCGACCAGCTCCAGGAGGAGCTGACGATCATGCCGGTGGCCGAGGCGGCCGCCGCCGCGTTCCGGCGCTGGGACGTCGACGCCAAGCGGGCCCGGCTGCTCGCCAACGGCGTCCGGCTGGAGATGCCCGACGAGTACGCGGACTCCGGGCCGGTCGCCGTCTACGATCCGCAGGGCCGCTTCCTGGCCCTCGTCGAGACGCAGAAGGGCAAGGCGAAGAGCCTCGCGGTGTTCGGCTGATCCTCCGCCGACCGGAGCACGCGGCCCGTCCGCCCCACCGGAACCGCGGCTCCGCGCGCGGAGCCACGGTTCCGCCCGTCCGCGGAGTGCCGGTACCTTTCGCCGTGGAGCGGCGAACACGGGGCGTCCACTGCCGCCGCTCCACGATCCCCCTCGATTCCCCCCACCCCTAGGGTCTATCCATCGCCTGCCGTCCCGTCACCCGTCCGGGCAGGCGCTCGGAGTGAAGCGGGGGAGCGTGAGGGGGCGCGTTCACCACGCGATCTGTCCCGCTGATCACTCCGCGCCTACCGTCGCAACGAGGGAACGCGCGCGGCGGGAGGTACGACCATGGCGGGAAAGGACCCGTGCGGACGCACCCGGGACGCCGGCGGGGACGTCCGCGCGGACGGCGCGGACGGCGCGGGCCGGGGACCGCACCGCGGGCCCCGGCCGCCCGATCCCCGCGACGCCCTGATCAGCATTCTCGACCCGGCCGGCCGCCATCGCGGCATCGCCTTCCCCGCCGACCACCACGGCACCCTCCTCACCGGCCAGGAGGCCGTCGACGGCCTGCCCCGGCTCCTGCTGCGCACCGCGGCCGACCACAGCCTCGCGGTGGCGGCCGACGCGGTCACCCTGCTGCCCCGGCTCGGCCTGGCCCTCATCCGCACCGAAAGCCCCGGTGACGGCGGGAAGGGCTTCGGTGGCGCGGAGGGTCCCGGTGGCATCGAGGGCCTGGGTGGCGGGGGAGGCTTCGGTGGCGCGGAGGGCCCGGGTGGTAGGGGAGGCTTCGGTGGCGCGGAAGGCACGGGTGGCAGGGCCGGCCTCGGAGGCGTGGGCGGCCTCGGTGGCAGGGCCGGCCTCGGTGTGGAGCCGCTTCCGCTGAGCGGGCGGCGCCGCGTCGACCCCGGCACTTATGTCCGCCTCGCCGCCGGCTGCTGGCGCGAGGCCCGCGTACTCGGCACCACCCGTGTCACCGGTCCGCCCACGGACCGCTTCCACCACATCGATGCGCTGGAGCTGGCGATCGGCACGGCCGGCCGCGACGCCCTGCGGCCGGGAGGCGGCGCGGCCGGGACGCCGGTGATCGACGCCGCGACCGGAGCCGTGATCGGAGTCGTCGGCACCGCCCTGCGGGTCGGCGACCGCGACTCCTGCTTCGCCGTTCCGCTGCACCCCGCCTCCGGTCCGCTCGCCGACCTGCTGGTGCGCAACGCGGCGACCGTGCCCGCCTACGGTGCCGACCTCAACCTGGCCGGTGTTCTGGAGCTCACCGCCACCTCACTGGGCTCCGACGGTCCTCCGCACGCTCTGCACGGGACGCTCGGCTCGGGGACGCCGACCGTGGAACCGGTGGAGCGCGCCGACATCGCGAGGGAACTGGCGCGCTTCACCGCGGAACCCGACCCGCCGGCCCGCTCGCAGACGGGCGCGGGGGAGACCGCGGACGAAGAGCAGAGCGCGCTGGAGGCCGCCGGAGCGGGCGGAACCGCCGGAACGGACGGCACGGCCGGGACCGCAGGCAGCGCAGGGACCGACGGCAGCGCGGTGAGCGGCGGGGGCGAGCGGATCGGCGGACGCGACCGGGCGGGCGCCGCCCACCGCGGGGGTGGGAACGGCCGGGTCGGCAGGGGCTTCCGGGACAGCAGGGGTAGCCAAGGCGGCCAGGACGGTCGGGGCGGCGGGGCCGCCCGGGTCGCTGGGGCCGAGGGGGTGCTCGGGAGTCCCGCACGGGCCGGAGCCGGTGGGACGGCAGGATGCGAGGCCGCGGAAGCGGTCGGGGGCACCGGGCACGGGGGCGCGGCTGCGCGCTCGTCCACGGCTGCCGCTGACCGTACGGGTGCCGCTGACCGTGGCGGTGCCGGTGCTGCAGGAGCCGTGGCTCGTACGTCCGAGCGAGGCATGCCCGAGCGGGACACGACCGCGAGGGAAACGTCCGCGAGGGACACGGAGCACCTTGGCGGGGAGGTCGGGAGGCCTGCCGTGCTGGCCCTTGTCGGCGCACCGGGCAGCGGCCGTACGACTGAGCTGGCGGCCCTCTCCGCCCGCCGCAGCCGGGGGCCGCGCCCCTCTCCCACGCTGTGGCTCCGGGGCGCCGACCTGCGGGACGACGACCGCTGCGTCTCGGACGCCGCCCTCCGGGCGCTGTCCCGGGCCGCCCGGATCGTTGCCGCCCACCGGTCCGCCGACCCGGCCGACCTCGGTGACATCACTCCCGAGCGCCTGGCCCGCCTGGCCCGTGCAGGCGGCCGCCCCCTGCTGCTGCTCCTCGACGGACCCGAGGAGAGCCCGCCGGCCCCGGCACACCGCACGGGGGAGTGGACGGCGAACACCGCCCGCTGGCTGACGAGGACGGGAGCCCGGCTGGTGGTGGCCTGCCGGGCCGAGTACTGGGAGAACGCGGGCGCCGGCTTCCCCCGCGAGCTGCTCCATCAGCCGCGCCGAGCGGAGCGCACGTCGCTGCCGTCCTGCGTGCCCGTCGGAGACCTCGGTGAGGGGGAGGCCGGGCTCGCCCGGCACCGCTACCGTATCGACGACCTCGCCCTCACCGAGCCGGACGCCCGGCACCCCCTCGCCCTGCGGCTGCTCTCCGAGATCCGTGCCGCACTGCCGGACGCACCGCCGGCCCGCGTCGACCGCTACGACGTGCTCGCCGCCCATCTCGACCTGATGTGCCTGCGCGTCGCCGTCCGGCTCGCCGCCGAGAACGGGCTGCGCGGCAACGCGGTGCGCAGGCTCGCGGCGAAAGTCGCCGGTCAGGTCCACGTGGCCGCCCGGCGGAGCGTCGGATCAGGGCAGGGCGAGCTGGACCGCGAGGACTTCGAGTCCTTGTTCCCCTGGGGGCCGGCACCCGCCCGGCTCGGCGGCGGCACCGGCTGGGCCTCCGCCGTGCTCACCGAGGGCCTGCTCGTCCCGGCGGGCCCCGGCTACCGTTTCGCCCACGAAGAACTGGCCGACTGGATCCAGGGCATGCACCTGGACCTCGCCGGAGCCCTGCGCCTGCTGGTCCACCGCACCGCAGCCGCCACCTCAAGCACACGCGGCACGACCACCGAGCGCGCCGCGGCAGCCGGGGCGGGCGCAGGGCCGGCGGGCGCCGGGCCGGTGGGCGCCGGGCCGGTGGGCGCAGGGCCGGCGGGCGTGGGCCCGGAACCCGCCGTGCCGGGGGCGGATACCACGCCGGCCGGGGCGGCAGCCGAAGCGTCCCCGCGGCAGAGGCTCACCGCCCATCCCCCCGGCCACCCGCAGCCGGTGCCGCGGCACCGGATCGGCCCGGTGGTCCAGGCCCTCCTGCTGCTCGCCCGGCGGCACGGCACCCGCCGACTGAGCCTGCGGCTCGACGAACTGGCCGACGCGCTGGATGCGGACCCGGACTGCTGGTGGGCGAGCCGACTGCTCGCCGAGGTGCTCGCCCGGGTGCCCGACGCGGCGCCCTACCTCGGACTGCTGCGGCAACTCGCCGACCGCATCGCGGAAGTGGCGCGCCAGGGCGCACGGGCTGTGCCTGCGGACTTCGCACCCGCCTTCTGGGTCCGGTTGCGCTTGCGCCACGCCGACCGCATCGACCTGCTCCGCCGCCTCGTCCCGGCCGATCCGCCCCCGTCGGGCGAGGGCGCCCCGCGTTTCCTGGACGCCGTGTCCCGGCTCCTCGCCGACGACCCCGCCCTCGTGCAGCCCCACCTCATCCGCTGGTTCGACGACGAACTGCCGCTTCCGGCCACCCCCGACGCCACGATCGCCACCGCCGCACAGGCCCTGCTGCACACCCACCGCCACCGCGCGCCGGACCACCTGACCGAGGCCCTCGTGGACTGCGCCCACCCGCGCGCCGACGAACTGCTCGCCGCACTCGCTCAGGACGAACCGTCCGCTCTGTGCAGGGCCGTCGAACGCTGGGCCCACGACGAGCGCCCCGACCGCCGCGGCGCCGCGGCGGCCCACGCGCTGCTCGCCGCGCCACACGCCCGCACGGACGCCGACCGCGAACGGCTGCGGTGCGCGGCTCTCGCCCTGCTCGCCCGCCCCGCCGACTCCGCCCTGCACGGCGGCGCACTCGCCCTCCTGGTCCGCGACCCCCACACCCGGGCCCACCACCTGCCCCGCGCACTGGAGCAGTTCGTCGCGGGGGATCCGCAACTGCCACCGAGCGCCCTGGTCGCCGCCCTGCCCACGCACCCGCTGCCGGTGCTCGACGCCTTCCGGGCGCGGGGGGGGGGGGAGGGAGGGAGAGAGGGGCGGCAGAAAACCC
>NZ_JBJZOJ010000095.1:0-19364 GCF_047200655.1 Streptomyces sp. MS06 | reverse complement strand
GCTGGGCAAGGTCCTCGCCAAGCGGGTCGAGCCCGCCCTGACCGAGGGCGCCCACGTCCCCGGCCTCGACCCGTCCACCACCGCACTCGTCGCCGCCTACCGCTCAATGAGGAAGTGAACCCACCATGCAGCTCGGTCTCATCGGTCTCGGCAAGATGGGCGGCAACATGCGCGAGCGCATCCGCCTCGCGGGCCACACCGTCGTCGGCTACGACCGCAACCCCGACCTCTCCGACGTGGCGGACCTCGCCGGACTCGTCGAACGGCTGGACGCGCCCCGCGTCGTGTGGGTGATGGTGCCGGCCGGTGCCGCCACCCAGTCCGTCATCGACGAGCTGAAGGGCCTGCTCTCCCCCGGTGACACCGTCGTCGACGGCGGCAACTCCCGCTGGGACGAGGACGAGAAGCACGCCGGTGAACTCGCCGCCAACGGTGTCGGCTTCGTCGACGCGGGCGTGTCCGGCGGGGTCTGGGGCCTGGAGAACGGATACGCCCTGATGGTCGGCGGCGACAAGGAGCACGTCGACCGCCTCCAGCCGATCTTCCAGGCGCTCAAGCCGGACGGCCCGTACGGATACGTCCACGCCGGCAAGGTCGGCGCCGGGCACTTCTCGAAGATGGTCCACAACGGCATCGAGTACGCGATGATGCAGGCGTACGCGGAGGGCTGGGAGCTGCTGGAGAAGGTCGACTCCGTCACCGACGTGCGCGAGGTGTTCCGGTCCTGGCAGGACGGCACGGTGATCCGCTCCTGGCTGCTCGACCTGGCCGTGCACGCCCTGGACGCGGACGAGCACCTGGACAAGCTGCGCGGCTACGCGGAGGACTCCGGGGAGGGCCGCTGGACGGTCGAGGCGGCCATCGACAACGCGGTGCCGCTCCCGGCGATCACCGCGTCGCTGTTCGCCCGGTTCGCCTCCCGCCAGGACGACTCGCCGCAGATGAAGATGGTCGCGGCGCTGCGCAACCAGTTCGGCGGCCACGCCGTCGAGTCGGCCGAGGAGTAGGCCGGGCACGCGGCCGGCCCACCACCCGGCCGGCCCGGGCGCCGACCGGGGCGAACCCGGGCAAACCGACCGTCGGGCAGCGGCCCGGTCCGCCGGTCGCGCCCGGCCCGGCGCCGCACCCCGCCCGGTGCGGTACCCGGACGCTGCCCTGGACGCGACGGTATCCGACACTCCGAAACCGGGCAGTCGCCCCTCACCACCGTGGGGCGACTGCCCGGTTTCGCGGTGTCCGAGCCCGCGGCGGTCGAGCCGCCCGACCCACCGCACACCACCGGCACGGCACCGCGTCGGCCCAACACACCACCGGCGCGCCACCGCGTCGCCCACCTCGTGACGTGCGCCGGCGCACCACGACGGCGCGGAGGCCCGCGCTCCGCCGACCGGGGGACGGATCCGCCGCGACACCTGCGGCCTCCCCGCCGCCTCGTTGACACACGACGGCTCCTGCCACAACATCGGCCGAACCGAGCAGAACAGAACACCGCCGGAGCAGAGCACTGCGGCACGACCTCCCCCTTGACTGCCCGTCCGACGCGAGAAGGGCCCGAGTGGTGCGCTTCGTTTCCCGCAAGTTCGGCTGCCTGCTGGCCTGCGCCCTGGCCCTGGCCCTGCTCCCCTCGACGGCACAGGGCGCCCGCCCGGCCGGACCGGCACCGACGGTGCGGGTCTCGGGGCACACCCTCGTCCTGGACACCCCGGCCTACTCCGTCTCCGTACCCACGGTCGGCGAACTGTCCCTCACGACCGCCGGATCGGGCCGTACCGTCCTCGCGACCGGACCGGCCGCCCTCCGCTTCCGCTCCGGCGGCTCCTGGCAGCACGCCACGACCCTCACCGGCTGGCGCTGGCGGGACGGCGTACTCACCCTCACCGCGGGCACCACCCTGGCCGGTGCGCGGATCGAGGCCCGCCTCACGCCCGCCGCCGACCGCTACCGGCTCGACTGGGACGTCCGCGGCGCCACCGCCGACCGCCTCGGACTCACCTACGCGCTGGCCTCCGCCGGCCACTGGTACGGACACGGCGAGGCGAGCACGCCCGCCGGCGGGCCCTTCACCGACCAGCCGTGGCCACTGGACTCCGGGCAGGTGGTCGACAGGGAGTTCGGCCCCGCCTCGTACCGGATGGTCGACCCCTTCTGGTACACGCAGCGGGCGACCGGGCTGTACGTCGACACCGACGAACCCATGGAGGTGTCCCTGAACTCCGGCGGCGACGGACTCGGCCGCTTCACCGTCCGGTCGGGCGGCACGTACCGGGCGACCGTCTTCGTCGAGGACACGCCCCGGGACGTCTACCGCGCCTACGTCGGACTCGTCGGCAGGCCGCGGCAGAGCGACGCGAGCGACGAGCAGTACGCCCGACCGCTGTGGAACACCTGGGCCCAGTTCTACACGCACGTCGACCAGGAGAAGGTGCTGGACTACGCGAACGGCCTGCATGCGAACGGGCTCGACGGCCACACCGTCCAGCTCGACGACAAGTGGGAGTCCGAGTACGGCAATCTGACCTTCGACCGGGCGGCCTACCCGGACCCCAGGGCGATGTCGGACCGCATCCACGACCTGGGCTTCGACTTCGGGCTCTGGGTCACCCTGTGGATCAACCTGGACTCCACCCGCTACCGCTACGCGGCCGACCACGACTACCTGCTGCACGACGCCGCCGACCCGTCCCGGCCGTGCACGGTGACCTGGTGGAACGGCACCGCCGGAATCATCGACCTGGCCAACCCCGCGGCGCGCGCCTGGTACCGGGGCAACCTGCGCACTCTGATGGACGCCTACCGCGTCGACGGGCTGAAGTTCGACACCCGCTTCTTCGACGACCGCTGCGCCCCGCGCGCCGGGCACACCCGCACCGACTACCAGCGACTCGGCGCCGAACTCGCCGACGCCTACGACCTCCAGGGCGCGGGCATCCGGGTCCACTGGAGCAGGACCGCCCACGAGGCCGGCTTCGTGACCCGGCAGATCGACAAGGGCACCGGCTGGGACTCGCTGCGGGCGGCGGTCTCCCAGAACCTGGCGCTGTCCACGATCGGCTACCCCTTCGTGGCGACCGACATGATCGGCGGCTCCGCCGGCCGTCCCGCGCCGACGAAGGAGGTCCTGGTCCGATGGGCGCAGGCGGCGGCGTACATGCCGGTGATGTACGCCTCCACCTCTCCGGTGGGCACCGTCGACGTCACCACCGGACGCAAGGTCGCCTACGACGCGCAGACGGTCCGGCTCTACCGCCGGGCGATCACCCGGCACGAACGGCTGGCCCCGTACCTGCGGACCCAGGTCCGCCGCACCCTCCAGACCGGTGACCCGATCGTCCGCCCCCTGTTCTTCGACTTCCCGCAGGATCCGGCCGCCTACACGGTCTCCGACGCCTGGATGCTCGGCCCGGCGGTGCTGGCGGCGCCGAACCTGACCGGGGCCGGCTCGCGCGACGTCCACCTGCCGCCGGGCACCTGGTACGACGTCGTCCGGGGGACGACGGTGCAGGGGCCGGTGACCCTGCGGGCGTACGCCACTCCCCTGGACGTCACGCCCGTCTTCGTGCTCCGCGGGGCGGACGGCGCCTCCCAGGCACTCGACGCACTGCGGTGAGGCGCTCCCGGGACCCCGGAGCACGCGGGCGGGCCGGGGCCGCCGTCCGGGCGTACCGCCGCGGCCGGAGCGGAGCCCCCGGACGGGTTGCGAACTCCCTTTCAGGGGGCGAGGCGAGGACTGGAGTGCTCCGTTTGCGGGTAGTGCGGACCGCACTCCCGCGGACGTGACGGAGGAGAGCGATGGGACTGCTGCGGCAAGAGGTCGACCCGGACGAGGCCGGACTGGACGCGAAGGCGCTGGACCGCCTTGACCAGCACGTGGCCCACTACGTCGACGAGGGGCGGCTGCCCGGCTTCCTGGTGTCCGTGGCCCGCGGTGGGCGGGTGGCGCACCTGACCGTGCACGGCCGGCGCGACATCGCGGCGGGTCTTCCCGTCGAGCCGGACACGCTGTGGCGGATCTACTCCATGACGAAACCGGTGACCTCGGTCGCCGCGCTGCTGCTGGTGGAGGAGGGCCGGCTGTCGCTCGACGACCCGGTCGAGCGCCATCTGCCGGCCTTCGCCGACCCGCGGGTGTACGTCGGCGGACCGGCCGGGGACCCGGCCACCCGCCCGGCGGCCGGGCCGATCCTGATCCGGCACCTGATGACCCACACCGCCGGCCTGACCTTCGCGTTCTACCACAGCCACCCGGTGGACGCCCTCTACCGCGCGGCGGGTCTGGAGTCGTCGGTGCCTCCGGGCGCGGACCTCGCCGAGACGATCGACGTGTACGCGGGGCTGCCGCTGCAGTTCGACCCGGGCACCGAATGGAACTACTCGGTGGCGTCCAACGTGCTGGGCCGGGTGATCGAGGTGGTGTCCGGGCAGCCGCTGGACGTCTTCTTCGCCGAGCGGATCTTCCGGCCGCTCGGCATGGCGGACGCGGGGTTCCAGGTCACCGGCGAGCAGTCGGACCGACTGGCCGAACTGTACGGCGACCGCGAGGACGCCGGCATCGAGCCGATCCGAGGGCTGCCGTTGCACGGCCGTCCGCGCTTCCTGTCGGGCAGCGGGGGCATGGTGGCGAGCGCCCTCGACGTGCACCGCTTCACGGAGATGCTGCGCCGCCGCGGCGAGCTCGACGGCGTGCGGCTGCTGGCGCCGCGGACGGTGGACCTGATGACCCGCAACCACCTGCCCGGCAACTCCGACCTGCGCGCCTTCGGCAGCCGCCCCGCCCACGACGAACCCGGCAACGACGGCGTCGGCTTCGGTCTCGGCGTCTCCGTCGTCGTGGACCCCGCACGCACCCTGGCGCCGTCCGGGCTCGGCACCTACGGCTGGAGCGGCGTGGCGACCACGACCTTCTGGGTCGATCCGGGACGCGATCTGACCGTGCAGTTCATGACGCAGTTGCGCCCGCGCCGCTCGCTGCGGCTGTTCCCCGAGCTGAAACGGCTGGTCCACGAGGCGCTCACGGACTGAGCGGGCGCCGACAGCGAGCCACTCGGCGGGTGGGCGGGCGCCGACAGCGAGCCACTCGGCGGGTGGGCGGGCGCCGGAGACCGGAGTCGCCGACGGCCGGATGGCGCCGGACACGAGGTGCCACCGGCTGGGCGGGCCCCGGGCGCGAAGCACTCGCCGACCGGGCGGCCCCGGGCACGAGGTGCCCACCGGGTGGGCGGGCGCCGGACGCGAGGGAGCGGCGCCCGCCCGTCACGACAGGTGCGCCACCGCGTCGAGGTGCGGCAGGTGGTGGTCCATGCGCTCCCGCTTGGTCCGCAGATAGGTGATGTTGCTCTCGCACGGCGGGATGAGCAGCGGCACCTGCTCGGCCACCTGCACCCCGTGCCGCTGCAACGCCTCCCGTTTGCGCGGGTTGTTCGACATCAGCCGCACCGAACGCACCCCGAGGTCACGGAGGATGCCCGCGGCGACTCCGTAGTCGCGGGCGTCCACCGGCAGGCCGAGGGCCAGGTTCGCCTCGACCGTGTCCAGTCCCTCCGCCTGGAGGGCCATCGCGCGCAGCTTGGCGAGCAGCCCGATGCCCCGGCCCTCGTGCCCCCTCAGGTAGACGACGACGCCGCTGCCCTCGGTGGCCACCGCGCGCAGCGCGGAGGCCAGTTGGTCGCCGCACTCGCAGTGCTGCGAGCCGAAGGCGTCCCCCGTCAGGCACTCCGAGTGCAGCCGGGTCAGCACCCCGTCCGCGCCGATGTCCCCGTGGACCAGGGCCACCTGCTCCTCGCCCCGGTCGTGGTCGAGGTAGCCGACCGCCTGGAACTTCCCGTACACCGTGGGCAGCGGCACGCTCACGACGCGTTCCACGCCGGTGCGTCGCGGCTGCTTCTTCCCGAGGACGCCGATCGGCGCGGTGGTGGTCTCTTCTGTCATGATCTGATTCCTAAGCAGAGATGAGAAGGCACGAAAGGCCGTGGAGCGATGAGTGGTTCGGGCGCGCGGGAGGCGGCGCACGGTCTGGTTCCGGCGGACACCACGGAGGAGGTACGGGCGCGGGCGGCGGACGGCTCGGCACCGGCGGTCCTGCCCGTCGGCAGCTACGAGCAGCACGGCCCCTATCTGCCGCTGGCGACGGACACGCTGGTGGCCTGCGCCATCGCCCGGGAGATCGCCGCCAGGCATCCGGTGCACCTCCTTCCTCCGGTGACGGTCTCCTGTTCGCACGAGCACGCCGGCTGGCCGGGGACCGTCAGCATCTCCTCCGTCACGCTGCACGCGGTGGTGCGGGACATCGCGGACTCCCTGCGCCGCTCCGGGGTCCGCTCGCTGGTGCTGGTGAACGGGCACGGCGGCAACTACGTCCTGGGCAACGCCGTGCAGGAGGCCGGGGCACGCGGCGAGCGGATGGCGCTGTTCCCGGCCGCGGAGGACTGGGAGACGGCACGTGAGCGAGCCGGGATCGCCACCTCGCTCCTCACCGACATGCACGCGGGCGAGATCGAGACCTCGATCCTGCTGCACGCCCACCCGGACCAGGTCCGCCCCGGGTTCGAGTCCGCCGACCACACCGCGGACGACCGCCGTCATCTGCTCACCGCGGGCATGTCCGCCTACACCGACTCGGGTGTCATCGGCCGCCCGTCCCTGGGATCCGCCGAGAAGGGGAGGATCCTGCTGGAGAGCCTGGCGGAGTCCTTCGGCGCGTACGCGGCACTGCTCGGCGCCGACCGCCCCGACGCCGCGGGGGGCGACCGCGGGTAGCGCCCCTCGTCACCGCGACCGGTCTCGGCCCCGACCTCCGTCCCGGCCTCCGTCCCGGCCTCCGCCGTGGTCTCCGACGCGGTCTTCCGGCCGGGCCGCGGGTCGGTCCATCGGCGGGCGAGGAGGACCGCCGCACCCGGCAGCGCGGCGACGAAGCTCAGCACGCCGTACACCACGGCGGTCGCCAGCCCGGTGGCCGCGCCGAGGCCCGCGGCCCCGAACGCCCACGCGGTCACCCCCTCACGGGGTCCGAAGCCGCCCACGTTCAGCGGCAGTCCCATCGCGAGCAGGGCGAGGACGGCGAGCGGCAGCAGCACGGCCACCGGAGCGCCGGCTCCGGCCACCCGTGCGGCCACGACGAACGTCGCCGCGTGTCCCGCCAGGACGACCGCCGACGCCGCCGCCACCCGGGGTCCGTTGCGCGGCGAGAGCAGCCCCTCGCGCGCCTCCGCCAGCCACCCTCGCAGCGCCCGCACCGGCCCGGACGCGCCCGGTGTCCGGCGGGGGCGCAGAGCGAGGACGACGGCGAGCGCACCGAGGACCGCGACCGCGATCGGCCCCGCCAGGTGCCGTACCTGGGAGCGGACCGGCGACGGCAGCACCAGCAGCACCGCCAGCCCGCCGACCGCCAGGGCGAACTGTCCCGCGGTCCGTTCCAGCACCACGGCGCGGACGCCGCGCCCGACGTCTCCGGTGCTCCGGCCGTGCCGCACCGCCCGGTGCACGTCGCCGACGACCCCGCCCGGCAGCGCCGCGTTCAGGAACAGCGCCCGGTAGTAGGCGGCGACCGCCGCACCGAGCGGCAGCCGGATCCGCAGCCCGCGGGCGACCAGCGCCCACCGCCAGGCGCTGCACAGGGTCGTGACCGCGCCGATCGCGAGCGCCAGCAGCACGGCGGGCGCGTCCAGCCGCCGCAGCCCGTCGAGGAGCACTCCGGTGCCCGCCCGCCACAGCAGAGCGGCGAGGATGGCGGTACCGGCGAGAGTGCCTAGGTGACGGCGCAGGTGGCCCAGGTGGCGGGCGGGGCGCGCGGGGCGCGCGGGGCGTGGAGGCCGCACGCGGTGCGGGCCGCCGGTTCCGCCCGGCGCGTCCGCTCCGCCCGGCGTGTCCGCTGCGGCAGTGGACACAGCGGTGGGTGTCGCAGTGGGCACGGCGCCGGGTATCGCGGTGGGCACGGCGCTGGGCAGGTCCCCTGGGGACGGGAAAACCACGGAAGCGGGTACGGCGCCGGGTGTGGCGGTGGGTACCGCAGTACCTGCCGCGGTGGATACGGGCCGGTCCTGGGGAGCCGGGTCGGCCTCCGACCCGGGCCCACCGTCCGGCGCGGGCCCGTGCACCGGCACGAGGAGGCCGACGTTCGCCGCGGGGGCCGCCGAACGGGCCCGCGTGCTCATGACGCGGCCCCGTCCGGGTGGGGCAGCGCCAGCAGGTCGCTGTGGTGCACGGTGACCCTCAACTCGCCCGCCGCGCACTCCGCGAGCCGGGCCGTCAGGTACTCCCGCGCGGGGTCGCGCAGCGCGGGGCGCTGTTCCACGGCGGCGCCGACCCAGCCGCGCAGCCACTGCGCGGTGAGTTCCGCCTCGGCGGGTCCGAGCAGCCAGGGGCTGGGCCGCACGCGGACGCTCGCGCCGTGTTCGGCGAAGGCCTCTCCGGCGGCGTTCATGGCGTCGGGGCCGAGCAGTCCGGTGCGCCGCTGGTGGTCGTTGAAGGCCGCGGTGATCAGGGCGTCCAGCGGGTCGGCCGGGGCCAGTTCCACCCGTCCGGCCACCGAGAGGGTCAGCAGCGCCGGGCATCCGGCCCCCGCGCAGGCCTCGGCGAGCGCACCGACCTCCTCCCGGGTGAGCACGTCGAGGAGTGCGGACGCGGTCACCAGGCCGGCCCCGTCGAAGGCGTCCGGGGTGAGCCGGGCGAGGTCGCCGCGCCGGGTCTCCACGGTGACGGCGCTGCCGTCCGCGGCGGCGCGCGGGGAGCCCGCCGCCGCGAAGTGGAGGAGGTACGGGTCGCGGTCGTGCAGCACCCAGTGCTGGGCGCCGTCCAGCCGCGGGGCGAGCCAGCGGCCCATGGACCCGGTGCCGCACCCCAGGTCGTGCACGACGAGCCCGCGGCCGCGGCCGGGGAGGTTGGCCAGGCGGATGCGCAGCGGGTCCAGGAGGTCCGCGGAGCGTGCCGCGGCGTCGGCGTCCTCCCGCAGCCGCAGCCACTCGGGCGCGTAGCGCGGCGGCTCGTCGGCGGGCGCGTCCTCGCGCAGCCGCACGGTGGGCCGCTCCCCGGGGCGGGCTGCCGGCCCGGCGCCGGGGATCACCGCGCCGGGGGTGCGGTGCGGCGCCGGGATCTCCTCGGGAGCGCTCTCCGTGTGCCCGGTCGTCTTCACTTCCTCGGTGCTCCTCACGCGGCCCTCCGCGGTTCGTTCGGCAGGCGTCCCAGCACGCCGGCCAGGCTCTGCGCCGTCGCCGCCCAGCCGCCCAGGGCGGCGCGCCGGGCGCGCGCGGCGGCCTTCAGTCGGCGTCGTACGTCCGCCTCCCCGAACCAGCCGCGCAGTTCGGCGGCGAGCGCGGCGGGGTCCTCCGGCGGGACGAGGATGCCGGGCACCCCGCCGTCGGGGGCACGGCCGACCGCCTCCGGCAGCCCGCCGACATCGGTGGCGAGTACCGGCACGCCGCGGGCGAGCGACTCGGTGACCGCCATGCCGTAGGTCTCGGCGTACGAGGTGAGGACCGTGAGGTCGGCGGCGGCGTAGCTGGCGTCGAGTGCGGCGCCGGACTGCGGGCCGGCGAGGCGGATCCGGCCGCTCAGGCCGTGCCGGGCGATCAGGTCCCGCAGGTGGGTGACGTAGTCGGGGTCCTGGGTGAGGCCGCCGACGCACACGCAGTCGAACGGCAGGTCGGTCACCGCGGCCAGCGCCTCCACCAGCCGGTGCTGGCCCTTGCGCGGCGTGACGGCGGCGACGCACAGCAGCCGGGAGACCCCGTCGGTGCCGGGGGCGAGCGGGGCTATGTCGGCGCCGGGGGCGGCGACGTGCACCCGCTCGGGCGGCAGACCGTGGTGGGCGACCAGGCGGCGGACGGCCCAGTCGCTGGTGGCGATCACCGCGGACACCTCGCGCAGCACCGTGCGTTCCCGGGCGTCCAGGTCGGCGGCGACCGCGGGGGTGAGGCCGGTCTCGTCGCCGAGCGGCAGGTGCACCAGGACGGCGAGCCGCAGCCGCTCGGCCTCCGGCACGACCGTCTCCGGTGCGCCGCAGGCGACCAGGCCGTCGAGCAGGACGACCGCGCCGTCCGGCAGTTCCCGCAGAGTGCGGGCGAGTCCCGCGCGGGCGGCGGCGTCGGGGCGCGGCCACGGTCCGGCGGCGTGGTGCTTGCGGACCTGCCATCCGAAACCCGGCAGGTCAAGGCAGATGCGGCGGTCGTAGGCGTTCCCGCCGCTCGGGGCGGCGAGGTCGTCGACACCGTCCGGCATCACGAAGTGCACGGTGCGCAGGGACATGGGCACGGTCTCGGGGTTCCTCGGGGACTGCACTGCGGTGTACTGCGCGGGGACGTGGCCGAGCCGTATCCGGCCGGCCGCCCGCTGGACACCCGATCCCGCTCCCGTGGCGGTGCCCGAACCGCCGACCGGACCGCTGACCGTGCCCACGCCGGTGCCAGTGCCGGTGCCAGTGCCGGTGCCGGTGCCCACGCCGGTGCCGGTGCCGGTCACAGCGCACGCTCGTAACTCGCCCACGCGACATGCGACTCGTGCAGCGTGACGGTGATGGCGGCGATGCCCTTGGCCCCCTCGCCCAGTCCGCCCTTGCGGACCCGGTCGGCGAGGCGGTCCGCGACGACCTTCGCCAGGAACTCGGTGGAGGTGTTGACCCCCGCGAAGTCGGGCTCGTTGTCGAGGTTGCGGTAGTTCAGCTCGCCTACGACGGCGCTGAGTTCACGGGTGGCCAGTCCGATGTCGACGACGATGTTGTCGTCGTCCAGCTCGGCGCGCCGGAAGGTGGCGTCCACCAGGAACGTCGCTCCGTGCAGGCGCTGGGCGGGTCCGAAGACCTCGCCGCGGAAGCTGTGGGCGACCATGATGTGGTCGCGGACGGTGACACTGAACAACGGACGACCCTCCAGGTGCGGTACGTCGGGCCCCGGCGCGTCGGCGGCCGGGGATGCCGTGTAGTACGGCGCTTCGCTTCCCCGCGTTCAGCTCGCCCGCACCCTCTTCTCAGGTCAGGCGGCCCCGCGGGGAGGTGGTGCGTGCCGGGTCAGGAGGCCGCGGCGTCGTCGTAGCGGATGCGGTGGCACAGTGCCGGCAGCGCACCCGAGGTGAGCTGCGGCATCACCTCCGGCAGCGCCTCGAACGCCGACTCCCCGGAGACCAGCGCGTCGAGCGCCGGGTCGGCGAGCAGGTCGAGGGCGAGCGCGAGCCGGTCGGCGTAGGAGCGGTCGCCGCGGGCCGGGGAGACGGTGCCGACCTGGCTGCTGCGGACGGTGAGCCGCCGGGAGTGGAAGGCCTCGCCGAGCGGCAGGCTGACCCTGCGGTCCCCGTACCAGCTCAGCTCGAGCACCGTGCCCTCGGCGGCGAGGAGTTCCAGGGACCGGGCGAGCCCCTGCTCGGTGGCGCTGGCGTGGACGACGAGATCGCACTCCCCCAGGGCCTGTGCGGGAGTCGCGAAATCGACGCCGAGCGCCCGCGCGGTCCCCGCACGCCGCGGATCGGCGTCCACGAGCTGCACCCGCACGCCCGGGAAGCGCGCGGCGAGCGCGGCCACCGAACACCCGATCATCCCGCCCCCGACGACGGCGATCCGGTCGCCGAGCAGCGGCCGGGCGTCCCACAGGGCGTTCACGGCGGTCTCCACCGTGCCGGCGAGCACCGCCCGCCCGGCGGGCACCCGCTCCGGCACCACGGTCAGTGCGCTCACCGGCACCACGTACCGCGTCTGGTGCGGGTACAGGCAGAAGACGGTACGCCCGGCCAGTTCGTCCGGCCCCTCCTCGACCACGCCGACGTTGAGGTAGCCGTACTTCACCGGGGCGGGGAAGTCGCCCTCCTGGAACGGCGCCCGCATCGCCGCGTGCTGGCTCTCGGGCACCCGGCCGCCGAAGACGACGGTCTCGGTGCCCCGGCTGACCGCGCTGAACAGCGTCCGCACCGTCGCCTCGCCCTCGGCCGGCGCCGGAAGGTCGACGTCGCGGATCTCGCCGTGCCCGGGTGAACGGAGCCAGAAGGCGCGGGCGGTCCGATTCATCGGCATCCTCCTGAACGATCGGGAATCAGTGCGCGTAAGCAGAAGTGCACAGGCCGCGCAGAGTACGCGGCACTGATCGACTCTGTCACTCGGCCGGAGGGTGAGCGGTGGCCCTGAACAACATGTACGTGGCAAGGCCGGTCCAGCAGGAGCCCGCCGTGGGAGCGGGCGTGCAGATCCTGCTGCTGGCCCTGCTGGGCGCGGCGATCGGCATGGGCCCGGCGGGCTGGCTGACCGGACTGGCCTTCGCGGCCGCGAGCTGGGCCTTCCTCTCGCGAGCGCTGCACCGCTCCGGGCTGGACTCCTTCGGCCCGGCGAACCGGGTCACCCTCGGCCGGGCGACCCTGGTGGGCGGGGTGACGGCGCTGGTAGCCGACTCGTTCCGCAGCGCGCCGCCGGCGGCCCTGCTGGTCGCGCTCACGGCGGTGGCACTGCTGCTGGACGGAGTCGACGGCAAGGTCGCCCGCCGCACCGGCACCTCCACCGCGCTCGGCGCCCGCTTCGACATGGAGGTCGACGCCTTCCTGATCCTGGTGCTGAGCGTGTACGTGGCCATGCAGCTGGGCCCGTGGGTGCTGCTGATCGGCGTCATGCGCTACGCCTTCGTCGCCGCGGCCCGCCTCTGGCCCTGGCTGAACTCCCCGCTCCCGCCGAGCACGGCCCGCAAGACGGTCGCCGCACTGCAGGGCATATGCCTGCTGGTCGCGGGCGCGGACCTGCTGCCGGGCGCGGCCAACACCGCCGTGGTCCTGCTGGCGCTGGGCACCCTGGTGTGGTCGTTCGGGCGGGACGTGCTCTGGCTGCGACGGCGGAAGCAGGCGTCGCGATCGGGGCGGGCGGCCGGAGAGCGCGCAGCCACGCCGGCCCGGCAAGGCCTGGCGACTGCCGGGGCGGCGACACGGGCCGCGGACACGGCGGACGCTACCGAGCTGATGGCCCGCCCGGGCGTGTAGCGGCAGACCGGCCGCTCAGACGTTCACGACCGTCTTCCGCCTGCCTCCGAGCAGATCCCGCAACTTATCCTGGGTCTCGGGATCGGTGGAATGGACGACAGTACCCACCATGCCGCGGGTGAGCAGGACCTTGTACGTATTGCGGATCAGGCGGTCCACGTCCGCGTCCGGTGTCGACCGCTTGAACACCGGGTCCTTGGAGGCCGTGCGGTCCGTCGTCCAGCGGTCGCCGCGCCAGACCAGGTCGGGGCCGAGGATGACACCGGACCAGTCGTACTCGAACCCCTGCGCCGTGTAGACGCAGCCGACCTGTCCGAAGCCTGCCGGGTCCGTCGCCCAGAGGGCGGACGGCGGCGCACCGGACACGGAGCGCTCACCGCGCAGGTTCCACGGCCTGGCCCAGTCGCCGATGCGTACATCGGCCGGGAGGGGCTGACCCGGCTTGGGCTCCGGTGACCACGGCCAGCAGTACCCGGCGGACATACGCGCTCCGTAGCCCTTGCTGCGGCAGTGCGTCAGGAAGTCCTCCATTTCCTGCGGGCTCTCCGCGATCTCGAGGCGCATGCGGTCGTCGGGGTCCCAGACCACCGGTCCGCCCGGCTCAAGCCCGAGCAGCCGCACCACCCACCGCACGTAGGCGTCGCTTCCGCCGCAGCGGAACTGGCTGTCCAGCGGCACGACATGGCAGGTGAGATCCCTCCGAGCGGCCGCCGCCCTGATGTCGTCGACGGTCCCCATCTCCCCCGGGCGCACCACCTGGTGCTCGTCCAGCAGGAAGACGGGCACCCTGGCGACGTCGAGCAACTCGTCGATCTGGCGCTTCCCCGTCCGCTGCGCCGCACGCGTGAACCGGTTCGCGGAGGTCTCGCGGATGCGGTGGGCCTCGTCGCAGATCAGAACGTCGAGGGAGTTCTTCTCCGTGGCCATGAAGCTGTTGAAGTACCTGAAGAGGTCCTGCACCTCACGCTTCCTGGCGCCCGCGACCCTGCGCATCGTCTTGGTGAAGGACTGGGATCCCGTCGCGTGCAGCGCGGGGACACCCTGGCGGTACAACTCACCGAGCAGGGAGAGCGCGATGACGCTCTTGCCGGTGCCGGGGCCACCGGTGACGACCACGACTTCCTTGCGGTCGGACTGCTTGGCCCGGCGCACGGCGTTGAGCACCATGCGGTAGGCGACCTGCTGCTCGTCGAGGAGGACGAACTGCTCGCGCTCACGCACTTCCTGGGCCGCGACCGCCATGAGCTGCCGGGACGGAACGGTCTTCCCCGCCAAGAGCAGGTCGGCTGCCTGCGCTCCGGGCCGTTCGGCGCTGAGCCGGCTGCGCAGGTAGGCGACGAACTCGCCGCGCCGATCGCCGGTGAAGAGCAGACTGCGCTCGTCCGTCTCGCGCTCATGCAGGCCGCCCGCACCGAACCGGGTCGCGTTGTGCAGGAACGCCACTCCGCTGACACGGCGAGGATGCTCGGCCACCGCACCGTTGAAGTTGACGAGGTACTCGCAGTAGCGGCGCACCTGCTCGGACGGGTTCAGCACCGGATGCGTGTAGGGGTCGACGTGGCACAGGTCCGGGTCGTCCTCGTCCGGTTCGGCCTGGCTCCACTGCTTCAGCTCCACCACCACGTACGACGGTTCACCTGTGACCGGATGTGCTCCGGCGAGCACCGCGTCAGCCCGCTTGCTGTTCATCGGGAGGGCGTACTCGAGCATGACCTCCACGTCGCCCAGCCCCGCGTCGTTGAGCGCGGCGGTCAGAGCGGGGATGCTCCGCTCCCATGAACGCGCTTCGGAGGTGCCGGGACCGTAGCCGTGCATATGGACGAACTGGTCGGTGAGGTGGAGGTACAGGGAACCGTCGAGCACCATGGCGGCGACGGTTTTTGCGGACGCGCGGAACAGCAAGGACTTCCCCCGGGCAGCACGAAGTGACTCGTGCGGGTGGGGGCATGTCCTTCGAGACTCCGCCGAGGCGGAGCGGAAGCCCGTCGGGCCGCGATGACGATGCGTCCGAGGTTACCTGGAGAGCCGTTGCGGGCAAGGCCTTGGCTGCCTCTTCGGACTGCGGCGGCCCTCACGAGGGGGGGTGCCGCGGTTCGCCGGGGTGAAAGTGCACGTAGGCCTGCGGCCTGCGGAAATGCTTGGGGCGCGGCACTCGGTTCCGGACCCCGACCGCAGCGCCGGCCCGTCAGCGTCCGGAGGCCAGACGCAGGAATTCTGCCCACGCTTCAGGACCGAAGGCCAGATTGGCCGCCGTCGGCGACTTCGAATCTCGGACAAGTACTGCGTTGCTCATGCGACGACCGTGTGTGCATGACGGAGGCGTAACCACCCCTGATGGTAGAGCACTTCGTGAAGTCCTTGACCTGACGGGGTCGAACCAGACCGGGCCGATGGTGTCGTCGCCGCGCTCGGTCCGCCACCAGCTGTTCCGGGCTCCCTTCGGTTCGGGGGGCTTGGATACGCTGGGCGTCCTGACAGCCGTGTCGAAGGGTGCCGCCGATGCTTCCGATCCGCTCTCGCTCCGTGGTCTTCATAGGCCTGGCCGCCGTGTCACTGGCGATGGCCGGCTGTTCCTCGGACGGTGGTGCGTCGACGGAGCCGGCGAAGACCCCGGCACAGAGCGGTGCGGCGAGCAGTGCGGGTCAGGGCGCGGACGCGGGGGCCGCGTCAGGCTCGGACGGGTCGGGCTCCGACGGGTCGGGCTCGGACAGCTCCGGGTCGGACGGGTCGGGGGCGAGCGGCTCAGGATCGGACGGGGCGGGGTCGGACGGCCCGGGCTCCGGCAGTGGCTCCAACTCGGGGGGCGGGTTGGGCAATGCGCATCTCACCTACAGCGGTGGCGCCAACGGGGAGTTCACGATCAAGAGCGTGGGCTGCGTGGTGACGGGAGGCAAGCTGACCGCCATCACGGCTCCCGACGTGGACGACTCCAAGACGTCGACGCCTCCCGCGTTCACCACCAACATCACCGGTGCCGGGTCGCTGGCGTCGCTGATCACACCGGACAGCAAGAGCTTCGTGCACACCTCGGCCTCCGGGGTGACGGGTAAGAAGTCGGGGGGCAAGTGGATCGCCACGGTGTCCGGGATGAAGCTGGGTCCGACGAACGCGAACAGCGACTCCATCGTCGTGAACGGCACCATCACCTGCGGGCGCGTGGTCTCCATGTAGGGCGTCAGTGGGCGCCGTGCCAGCGGCCCCGCCCCGCACGCGGGTCGGGACCAGGTTCAGGAACGCCCGCAGGTAAGCGACTTGGCCGATGCCCAGCGGCCCCCGGCCTCACCAACACCGGCGGGATGCGAGAGGATTCAGCGGCAGGCACGGGCCACTCGTGATCGTTGAGCTTCGACACCCCAATGATCACGAAGCCGGTGCCTGCTCTGCTATGCACCCCAACCAGTCACAGCCCGACCAACCGCCCGACCCCGAACTCGCTCAAACACTGGCATCTGAGCGATTTCTAGGTACGGATACTCAGAGGCCGGTTTGAGCGATCATACGGACGCCACGGAGTACACCTGCCTCGTAACGTTTGCGACATTGACCAGGCAAGAAGCATCACGATCAGGAAGAGGTTCTCCCGGGTGCGTTCCGGGGGGAGGGGGCTACGCATGGCGTGGGACGAATGGGAACAGCTCAAAGCAGAAGCGGCCGACCGCCACACTGCGCGCATGCAGATCGACCACGTCGCACCCGTCGAGGACAACAGCGGAACCAGCAGCGTCACGGGGGGCGTCAAGTCGACGAAGAAGGCGTGGATCTCCGCTGGAGAAGGCGTGCACACACAACGTGAGGCGCTGGACAACGTGACTGGCCGACTGTCGGACGGCCAGAAGAGCCTGGGCGAAGACGAGGGCTGCCAGACCGCGGTCGCACAGCGCAAGGTATACGGCTCGTGGAACCAATACGCTCACGGCCTCGCCACAAAGTGCGACGCGCTGCAGAAAGTCCTGGAACAGACCGGCCACGACCTGCTACTCACCGACGACTCCGTAAAGACCGCGCTCAACCAGATCAACACCGAGTTCAAGGACACTCCGGCCGTCGGCGGCCACGGCGGGGACCGGTGATCTGAGCCCGTGGACTACAAGACTCTCAAGGCCCTCAAGCCGTCCGACTACTCGGATGCAGCCGATGACTACCGGGCGATGAGCGACAGAGCGAGCGCCTCCAAGGACGACATCAACAATCGCGTCGCTGCCGGGATGCGCAAGGAGCTCGATGGCAGGGCCGCGGATGCTGCCCACAAGCAGCTGACCAAGCTGTCCGAGAACTTCCATTACATCCAGGTCGAGTGCGGGCTCATCAGCACGGCTCTCAACGCCTTCTCCTACGACATACAGCCGGCCAAGAAAAAGCTCGAGAACGCCGTAGCCGACGCCGAGGCAGCGAAGTTCACCGTGAACGGCGACGGCTCCGTCAGCTACCCAGCCGGCGGCGAGAAAGAGGACGGCAAGTTACCACCCGGCGGCACCGCCTCCGGTGTGACCGGCAGCTCGGCGCAAGGACTCGACCGCCAGGCGGCCAACTTCGATCCGAACCCGAACTACCGGCGTGCACAGGAGTATGCGAACCGCATCGCCTCAGCCCTCAAAGAGGCCACAGAAGCCGACGAGAAGTGGGCGCCGAAACTGCGGGCCCTGACGGCCGATGATGACCTCACCGTCTCCGACCGCGACTGGGCTGATGTGCAGTCCGACACCCGAGGCGTCGCCAAAGCCGCCGACCACTACCTCGACAGCATCGCGCCACCACCCAAGGGTGGCGATCCGAAGGCCAACGCTGAGTGGTGGAAGAGCCTCACCCCGGAAGAGCGTGACACTTACCTCACTCTGCATCCGAAGGCCGTGGGAGCGATGAACGGACTGCCCGCGGAAGCACGGGATGAGGCCAATCGGACAGTGCTCGACGAGACATGCGCGCAGTACCAGCTCGACCTCGACACCCTTCCCCCGGAGCCCACGAACAAGTACGAGAACGTATACACCATCAATGGGCCAATAAAAGTCTACACCCAAGAATGGATCGATTGGAACGAGAAATATGGCGGTCAGATAGCCTCGTTGAACAAGGTCCTGAATGGATCCAAGGCCATCCAGGATCGGTTCGACAGCACCGGCGAAAAGGGCTTGCCGCGAGCATATCTCTTGGGATTCGACCCCAAGGGCCAGGATGACGGTCGGGTCATCCTGGCCCTTGGGAACCCTGATACAGCCGACCACACCGCAGTGTACGTCCCAGGCACGGGTACAAATATTGAGGGAACCCAAGGGAGCATCGAACGCACCGAAAAGATGTGGCGGGAAAGTTCGAAACTTGTGCCCGGCCAGTCCGTTTCGACCGTTTACTGGCTTGATTACGATGCGCCCGACAACATCCCGCAGGCGATGAGCGGGTCTCGTGCAGAACATGCTGGCCCGAGACTCGAAGACTTCCTCCAAGGAACCCAAATCGCACAGGGCGGGCCAAATGCCAGCCACACGACCATTATCGGCCATAGCTACGGCACTACGGTGGTTGGCGAGACGGCCAAGCACAACCACATCCCGGCAGACGACATTGTCGCCCTCGGCAGTCCTGGTATGCAGGTCAAGCACGCAAGCGATCTAGGCGTGGGGGCAAATCACGTCTGGGCCGAAGGAGCCAACTGGTCCATGGACGACGCCATAGTCCGACACGGCGGCGGCTTGGTCGGCCTCGGTGACGGTCGGGGGTCAAACCCTACCGACGTCGCCTTCGGCGCCAACATCATGCAGGACGACACCGGGAACCTCATCTCGGGGCACAGCTCCTACTGGGACTACGCCGGGGACGAAGCTTCAACAAGCCTCAAAAATCAAGCTCGAGTAATTGCAGGAAGGTACGGAGATGTCAAGCTCGAATAGGCGGCATGGCGCACAGCGAACAGGCCTCGTCGCGATCTTGACGTCGTCACTCCTCCTTACGGGATGTTCCATGGAAAAAGACAACGGGAATCCTCTCCCCACACGCAATTCCCACACAGTGGAAGACGAAGTATCGTCACTCTCCAGCCGCGTGCTGGACATGTTGAAAGTCAAGGGGAAGGTAACCGAGCCCGGAGCGTACACCACGCATTGCTCGGACGACGACCCCAGTAAGGGCTTCTGGGTCAGGCACCCCTGGTCCCTGTACGGGCTCGACAACGCCGAGCTCGGCGAAGGGTTCGCCAACCTGAAGCGATCCCTGCCCGACAACGGGTGGAAGATCACAATGGAAGGAAATGACGGCAGCCGGAACAAGAACCCAGAGGTCAAGGCCGTCCACGAGAAGACACATACTCAGCTGGACGTCTCGTGGCTGAAGGGCCTCGACGGGAACACTCCGCTACTTGACGTCACTGTCTACTCGCAGTGCTTCAAGAAATCCGACTGATCTGCCTCTATTCCCGCGCGAACTGCAAGAATGCTTCG
>NZ_JBJZOJ010000094.1:0-19591 GCF_047200655.1 Streptomyces sp. MS06 | reverse complement strand
GAGCCGGGAGCCGTCCGGAGGGGGGGAGGAGCGGGGGCGGGGCTCAGGAGCCGGAGGGGGCCGGGTCGGCGCGGGTGGTCGCTCCGGTGGCGGTGCGGTCCACGGGTGAGGGGGCGGCCGCCGCGTCCCGCCCGGCGGCGGGGGTGGCGGTGGCCCGGGGGTCCGTGGAGGGACCGGGGGCCGATGGGCTGCGCGGGTCGGTGGAGCGGCCGGGGTCCGCGGAGCGGCGGGGAGGCACGGAAGGCCTGGGGGAAGGGCGCTCCCGTTCCGCTGCCGAGGGTGACGGCGAGGGGGTGGCGGTCGGCGTGGCGGCGGGTGCCGCGGGGCCGCCGGTCGCGGGCGGGGGCGCCAGCGGCGGTGCGGGGGAGTTCGGCTGCGCGGGTCCCGCCAGGTACAGCGGTACGGCGACGAGCAGCGCGACCGCGCAGGTGGCCCCGGCACCGACCGTGGTGCGCAGCAGCCTGCGGCGGGACGCGGCGCGGCGGATCGCCCGGTAGTGCCCGGGGGGCGGGGCGAGGTGGCCGGGGGCGGGGCGCAGGATCACCGCGAGGGGGTCGTCCGGCTCCGGTCCGCAGGCGTCGGGGTCGTCGTCAAAGCGAGTGGTCAAGGCTTCTCCTCAGGTGGACGCGGAGCAGTTCGCGGGCCGCGTGCAGGTCGGCCTTGACGGTTCCCTCCTTGCGACCGGTCAGCGCGGACACCTCCCGGATCGGCATGTCAGCGTAGTAGTGGAGGAGGATCGGGACGCGGAGTCGCTCCGGCAGCGACTGGACCAGCAGCCGTACCGAGGGGTCCGCCGGCTCGGTGCGCGAGTCGAGGGCGGCCTCGGTCCTGGCCCGGCGCATCGCCCGGCGTTCGCGCTCGAGTCCGCGCCAGTGGTCGCGGACCAGGTTGGCCGCGGTGACGTAGAGGAAGCCGCGCGGCTCCTCCACGCGGCTCCAGCGGGCCCAGAGGCGGGTGAACGCCTCCGAGGCGATCTCGTGGGCCGTCTCGTCGTCGTCGACGAGGCGGCGGCACCAGCCGGCCAGGCGCGGGTAGAGGGCGGCGAAGAGTTCCGACGCTGCCGTCTCGCGGGACCGTTTCAACGCTCTCCAGGGTCGTGATGCCGTCGCGGGGACGCTCGGGGGCTGCTTGCCGGGCTCGCGTTCCGCGGGCCCGGCGCAGCCGGGGTCAGGGTGCCGTGCCGCTGTTCGGCACGGTGTTCAGCACGGCGAACACGATCACGTTGTCGCGGTACCCGCCGCCGGTTCTCGGGCCGCCGCAGGTGATCAGGCGCAGTTCCGGGCGGTCCACGTCGCCGTAGACGTCGTGCGTCGGGAAGTCGGCCTTGGCGGTGGTGCGTACGGCGGTGACCGCGAAACGGGCCGTGGTGCCGTCCTCGCGGCGCACCGCGACGCGATCGCCGCGCCGCAGGCGCGCGAGGTGGCGGAAGACGCCGTCGCCGTGGGTGCCGACCGTGACGTGGCCGAGCAGGACCGACGGTCCCACCTCGCCGGGGGTCGGCGAGTACCGGTACCAGCCCGCCCGGTCGTGCGCCGTGACCCGGGGCACCTGCACGCTGCCGTCCGCGGCCAGTCCCAGCCGGACGAGCGGGGTGTCGACGCCGATGGCCGGGATCCGCAGCGCCACCGGAGCCGACCGGCCGAGGGCGGTGGCCCCGCGGGCGGGGGCCCGGGTGGGTGACGGCGGCGGGGTGCTCCCCGCGTCCTCGGGGTTCCCCCGGGCCTGCTCGCCGCCGGGGCGGTGAGCGGCCGGGGCCGGTGGTTCTGCGGCGTGCCCCGCGCAGCCGGTGAGCAGCGCGGCCAGGGCCGCCGCGGTGAACGCCCGCCGGGACAGCGGGACCGTCATGCCGCCGTCGCCCGCCGGCGGCGTACGACGAGGACGGTCACGCCACCCGCGGCGAACGCCGCGGCGGCGCCCCCGCCGATCAGTTCGCCCGTGTACCCGGACGCCGGGGAGGCCGCCGGCACTCCGGTGTCGGCGGCGCCGCGCGGCACGACGGATACCTGGCCCCGGGCCCGCCCGCCGGGCACCGAGGGGACCGGGGAGGGCGCGGTGCCCGCGTGGCCGGCGGCGCGGGTCGGCGCGGGGGCGGGCGTGCCCGAGACGGGGGCGGGGCTGGGCACCGGGCTGGCGGGCGTGTCGTCGGCGAGTGCGGTGGCGGGGCTCGCGAGGACGGCGCCGCAGGCGAGCAGCAGGGTGCTGAGGACGGTTCGGCGCATCGCGTCACGCATCGGGTTGCTCTCTCTCATCAGGTCGTCCCGGTCTGTGACCGGGCTGGGCGACGGATCGAGCGGAGAGACGAGGCAGCCGGGGCACGCGTTGCAAAGAACGGGCAAAGCCGTGCGGCGGGGTGCGCGGCCCGCCGCGGAGGCGGCGCGGGATGGTGGGCTGCCGCGAGGGTGCCGGTGCGGGGTGCGGGGTGCGGGGTGCGGGGTGCGGGGTGCGGGGTGCGGGGTGTGGGGTGCGAGGGCCGGGGGCCTCGTGGGGCTTGGAGGTCGGGGGGTGGGGGCTCGGGAAAGTGCAGCAGTTTCCGGTGGACTGTTGCACTTTTCCGGGCACACACCACCCGGAGGAGGACGGACGCCCGTCCCCTCCCGTTGACGACGGGGCGGCGCCCCCCGGTCCCGGGAGCCGGGGCGGCCGGGGAATCCGGTCCCCTCAGCGCCCCCCGGGAACCGGCGGCGCCCGGGGGCCGACTCGCGGCTCAGACCGCGTACGTGTACTCCTCGCCCACGCCCCAGGCCTGGTGCAGCGCCCCCGCGAACGCCGCCGCGAGCTTGTGCTCGCCGCTCGCGTTGGGGTGGGTGCCGTCGTACGTGTCGGCGTGGATGTCGTACGCCGGCGGGGGAGAGGCGAGCAGGAGCGGGGACCTGGGTTCGTCGAGGTCCGCCACCGTCTTCGCCAGCAGCTCGTTGAACAGGTCCACCTGCGCCGCGAACGGCGCGTCCAGTTCGGCCCGGATGTTGGGCACGACGGGCAGCAGCACCATCCGGACCCGGGGGTTCGCCGCCCTGGCGGCCGCCACGAAGCACCGCGCGTTCTCCGCGGTCTGCCCGGCGTCCGTGTAGAAGCCGAGGTCTATCAGCCCCAGGGAGACCAGCAGGACGTCGGCGCGGCACTCGCGCACGGCCTCGCCGACCAGCGGCGCCATGTGCAGCCAGCCCTCACCCCAGCCGGCCAGGTGGCCGCGCGGGAAGTCCGGTTCGGCGTAGGCGTACGACACCGGCGCCTCCGCCTCCTTGTCGTACAGCGCCTCGCGCGGGCCCACGAGCGCGAAGGGGCCGTCGTGGGTGGCGCGCAGATGCCGCCACAGGCGGTGGCGCCACGTGTGGTCGCCCGCGCTGCCGATCGTCGTCGAATCGCCGACGGGCATGAACCTGAGCATGCGCTCATCATGCGGGATCACGGCGGGTCCGGGATCCGGCGCGCGGTGTGAGGCCTGCCACGCGGCGTGAACACCCGGCGGGGATGGCAGGCTTGGGGCATGCGCCGACCGTTCGCCCTCCTCGCCGCGGCCCTCCTCGTGGGCGCGGCCGCCGCACCCGCCTCCGCCGGCGGCGGGGACGCGGGGTTCACCCTGCGGGACCCCCGCATCACCGAGTCCAGCGGGCTCGCCGCCTCCCGGCTGCACCCCGGCATCTACTGGACGCACAACGACAGCGACGACGGGCCGTACCTGTACGCCGTGGACAGCGCCAGCGGCCGGACCGTCGCCCGGCTCACCCTCACCGGCATCGGCTCACCGCGCGACGTGGAGGCGATCTCCATCGGGCCGGGCAACCGGATCTGGGTCGGCGACATCGGCGACAACCTCGGCGGCAAGTGGTCCCACGTGTGGCTCTACGAGCTTCCGGAGCCCCGGCAGCTCGAGGACCGCACGGTCCGTGCCACGCAGTACGTGGTGAAGTACTCCGACGGGCCCCGGGACGCCGAGTCCCTCGTCGTCCACCCCCGGACCGGCCGCGTCTACATCATCGACAAGAACCAGGACGGCGGACACCTCTACGAGGGGCCCGCCCGGCTCTCCACCTCCGGCACCAACGTCTTCAAGCCGGTCGCTCCGGTCGACCTGTGGGCCACCGACGCCGCGTTCTCCCCGGACGGCGACCGGCTCGCGGTGCGCGGCTACTTCGGCGGGATCCTCTACGACTGGAACGGCGGGAAGATCAAGAAGGTGCAGCGGCTGAACGTGCCGCTGCAGCGTCAGGGCGAGTCCGTCACCTACTCCGTCGACGGGACGAAGCTGCTGTACGGCAGCGAGGGCGCCGGCAGCGAGGTGGTCGCGGAGGACGCTCCCGGGGCGGCGGGCGCCGGGAGCGGCAGGACCGGCGGGCGGGAGAGCGCACCCGCGGCGGGAGAGAGCGGCGGCAGCGGTACCGGCGGCGGCCTGCGTAACGGCGTGATCGCCGTGGCGGTGGTCTGCGCCGGCGTGTTCGGGCTGCGCAGGCTGCGGCGCCGGGGCTGAGCCGACTGCGGCGCCGGGCCGGGCCGGGCGCGGGCGGTCGCGGCCGTCCGCCCGCCCGTCCGGGCGTCCGCTGCCGGATCGGCGGCGTCCTACGTCTTGACGTGCTCATGTGGCGTGGCTTCCCATGGACTACCGGGTCGTGGGAGCGCTCCCACCTGTTCCGGGCCCGAGCCTCCGAGAGGACGCTGCACCATGTTCCGCACTTTACGAAGAGCGCTGTGTGCCGCCGCGGCCGCACTCCTGCTGCCGCTGGCCGGCGCGCAGACGGCCGCCGCGGCGGATCCGGGCGCCGGCTACTGGCACACCAGCGGCCGGCAGATCCTGGACGAGGCCGGGCAGCCGGTGCGCATCGCCGGCGTCAACTGGTTCGGCTTCGAGACCGGCAACCACGTGGCCCACGGCCTGTGGAGCCGCGACTACAAGAGCATGATCGACCAGATGAGGTCGCTGGGCTACAACACCATCCGCCTGCCCTACAGCGACGACATCCTCAAGCCCGGCACCACGCCGGCCAGCATCAACTTCGCCGACGGCAAGAACGCCAACCTCCAGGGCCTGGACTCGCTCCAGGTCATGGACCGGATCGTGACGTACGCGGGCCAGGACGGCCTGAAGGTCATCCTCGACCGTCACCGGCCCGACTCCGGCGGCCAGTCCGCGCTCTGGTACACCGACTCCGTACCCGAGTCGACCTGGATCGCCGACCTGAAGGCCCTGGCCGCCCGCTACCGGGGCGACCCCACGATGATCGGCATCGACCTGCACAACGAGCCCCACGACCCCGCCTGCTGGGGCTGCGGGGACACCTCGCGCGACTGGCGGCTCGCCGCCCAGCGGGCCGGCGACGCGGTCCTTGCCGTCAACCCGGACCTGCTGGTCTTCGTCGAGGGCGTACAGACCTACGACGGCGTCTCCGGCTGGTGGGGCGGCAACCTGATGGGCGCCGCCCGGTACCCGGTCCAACTCGACGTGGCGAACCGGGTCGTGTACTCCGCCCACGACTACGCCACCAGCGTCGCCCAGCAGCCCTGGTTCGACGACCCGTCGTTCCCGGACAACATGCCCGGGATCTGGGACGAGTACTGGGGCTACCTCTTCAAGCAGGACATCGCCCCGGTGTGGGTGGGCGAGTTCGGCACCACCCTGCAGTCCGCCGTGGACCGGCAGTGGCTCGCCGCACTGGTGGACTACCTCCGGCCGACGGCGCAGGACGGCGCCGACGGCTTCCAGTGGACCTTCTGGTCGTGGAACCCCAACTCCGGTGACACCGGCGGCATCCTCAAGGACGACTGGACGACCGTCGACACCGTCAAGGACGGGTACCTGGCGAGCATCAAGGCGCCCCTCTTCCCGAGCACCGGCGGGGGCGACTCGGGCGGTGGCGGCGGGAACGGCGGCGGCGGTGGCGGCGGCACGAGCGCGTGCAGCGCCGCCTACACCGTGAGCAGCGACTGGGGCAGCGGGTTCAACGCCGACGTCGAGGTGACCAACACCGGCACCACCGCGCTGTCCTCCTGGCAGGTGACCTGGACGTTCGACGGATCCCAGCAGATCGGCAACATGTGGAACGCCACCTGGACGCAGAGCGGCGAGACGGTGACCGCGGTCAACGCCGCCCACAACGGCACCGTGCCGGCGGGTGGTTCGGTGAGCTTCGGCTTCGGTGCGGCGCCCGGAGGCGGCGCCGTGCCGAGCCTGAGCTGCACGGCCGGATGAGGTACGGCCGGACGCGGAACGGCCGGATGAGGTACGGCCGGATCAGGTACGGCCGGATGAGGTGACGCACGCGAAGGGCGTCCGGCGCGGGAGCCGGACGCCCTTCGACGTCGAGCCGTGGCGCCCCGGGCGGGCCGGGGGGCCTTGCGGCAGGGTGAACTACCGGTCAGAGCCGTTCGATCACGTAGTCGACGCACCGGGTGAGCGCCTCGACGTCCGCCGGGTCGATCGCCGGGAACATCGCGATGCGCAGCTGGTTGCGGCCCAGCTTGCGGTACGGCTCGGTGTCGACGATGCCGTTGGCGCGCAGCGCCTTGGCGACCGCGGCGGCGTCGACCTCCTCGGAGAAGTCGATCGTGCCGATGACCTGGGAGCGCTCGGCCGGCTCGGCGACGAACGGGGTGGCGTACTTGGAGTCCTCCGCCCAGCGGTACAGCCGGGTCGAGGAGTCCTTCGTGCGGGCCGTGGCCCAGTCCAGCCCGCCCTGCCCGTTGATCCACTCGAGCTGCTGCCCGAGCAGGAACAGCGTGGCCAGCGCGGGCGTGTTGTACGTCTGGTTCTTGCGGGAGTTGTCGATCGCCGTCGGCAGGGAGAAGAACTCCGGCACGTGCCGGCCGCTCGCGTGGACCCGTGCGGCACGCTCCAGCGCGGCCGGGGAGAACACGCCGATCCACAGGCCGCCGTCGGAGGCGAAGGACTTCTGCGGGGCGAAGTAGTACACGTCGGTCTCGGCGACGTCCACCGGCAGCCCGCCGGCGCCCGACGTGGCGTCCACCAGGACCAGCGCGCCCTCGTCGGCACCCGCGACCCGCCTGATCGGCATGGCGACACCGGTGGAGGTCTCGTTGTGGGTGAACGCGTACACGTCCACGCCGGACTCGGCCCTCGCCTCGGGGTGGGTGCCCGGGTCGGCGGTGATGACGGTGGGCTCGGCGAGCCAGGGCGCCAGCTTCGCGGCCTTGGCGAACTTGGAGCTGAACTCGCCGAAGCTGAGGTGCTGCGACTTGTTCTCGATCAGGCCGTGCGTCGCGATGTCCCAGAACGCGGTCGAGCCGCCGTTGCCGAGGACGACCTCGTAGCCGTCGGGGAGCTGGAAGAGCGTACGGACGCCCTCGCGGACCTGCCCGACGAGGTTCTTCACGGGGGCCTGGCGGTGAGAGGTGCCCAGCAGGGACGCGCCGGTGGCGGCCAGGGCGTCCAGCGCCTCCACCCGCACCTTGGAGGGACCCGCGCCGAAACGACCGTCCGCGGGCTTCATGTCAGCAGGAATCTGGATCTCAGCCACGAGGCGGAGCGTATCGCCTCGGCGAAACCGGACGGAAACGTGTCCGTCCGATGAGACGACGCCCGCCGGTCCCCCGACTTGTGCGGAAGCACGGTGCGGGCGGCGCGGGCCGGGGCCGCCGGCGCGGGAGACCGGGCGCGACGCGCGGCGACCGGGCGGGGGCTCGTCACTGTCGGTGCCCGGATGCATGCTGGACGGATGACGAGTCTCGAGTCGGAACTGCGTGCGGCCGTCCGGGGTGAGGTGGGCTTCGACGTCACGTCCCGGGCGCTGGTCACCATGGACGCCTCCAACTACCGGCGGGTGCCGCTCGGGGTGGTCGCCCCGCGGGACGCCGAGGACGTCGCCGCCGTGCTCGAGGTCTGCCGCGCCCACGGGACGCCGGTGGTGCCGCGCGGCGGGGGCACGTCGATCGCCGGTCAGGCGACGGGCCGGGGCGTGGTGCTGGACTTCACCCGGCACATGAACCGGCTGCTGTCGCTCGACGCGCGGGCGCGTACCGCGGTGGTCCAGCCGGGGCTCGTCCTCGACCGGCTCCAGGAGGCCGCCGCGCCGCACGGCCTCCGGTTCGGCCCGGACCCCTCCACGCACGGCCGGTGCACCCTCGGCGGGATGATCGGCAACAACTCCTGCGGCTCCCACTCCGTCGCCTGGGGGACGACCGCGGACAACGTGCGGGAGCTGTCGGTGCTCACCGCGCGCGGGGAGCGGCTGCGGCCCGGCCGGGACTGGGCCGGCGCGCCGGACGGCCTGCGGGAACTGGTCGACGGCGAACTGGAGCGGCTGCGCACCGGCTTCCCCGAGCTGCCCCGCCGGATCTCCGGCTACGCGCTGGACGCCCTGCTGCCGGAGAGCGGCGCCGACGTGGCCCGCTCCTTCTGCGGCAGCGAGGGCACCCTGGGCGTGCTGACGGAGGCCGTCGTGCGGCTGGTGCCGGCGCCGCCCGCGCGGGCGCTGGCGGTACTGGGGTACGCCGACGAGAGCGCGGCCGCAGAGGCCGCGGCGGGACTGCTGCCGCCGGGGCCCGCCGGGCCGGACGGCGGGCGCGGCGGCGGGGCGGGCCCGCTGACGGTGGAGGGCATGGCCGCCGACCTGGTGCCCGATCCGCGGCGGCTGCCGCGCGGCGGGGCCTGGCTGTTCGTGGAGACGGGCGGGGGGACGGCGGCCGAGGCGCAGGCCCGCGCGGAGGCGGTCGTGCGCGCGGCGGACGCCGTGGACGCCGCCGTGGTCACCGACCCGGCCGGGCAGCGGGCGCTGTGGCGCATCCGGGAGGACGCCAGCGGCACGGCCACCCGGATGCCGGACGGCAGCGAGGCGTGGCCCGGCTGGGAGGACTGCGCGGTGCCGCCCGCCCGCCTCGGCGCCTACCTGCGCGACTTCCGCGGGCTGCTGTCGGCGCACGGCCTGCGCGGCACGCCCTACGGACACTTCGGCGACGGCTGCATCCACGTCCGCATCGACTTCGACCTGCTGACCGGGGCGGGGGTGGGCCGCTTCCGCCGCTTCTCGGAGGAGCTGGCCGACCTGGTGGTCTCGCACGGCGGTTCGCTGTCCGGGGAGCACGGCGACGGGCAGGCGCGGGCGGAACTGCTGCCGCGGATGTACGGGGCCCGGACGGTGGCGCTGTTTGAGCGGGCCAAGGGAGTCTGGGACCCCGACGACCTGCTCAACCCGGGCATGCTGGTCCGCCCCGCGCCGCTCGACGCCGACCTGCGGTTCGCGGTCCTGCCGCGCGAACCGGTGGACGTCGCCTTCGGATACCCGTCCGACGGCGGTGACTTCACGGCGGCGGTGCGCCGCTGCGTGGGCGTCGCCAAATGCCGTACGGCGACGGCGGACGGCCCGGCCGTGATGTGCCCGTCGTTCCGTGCGACGGGCGAGGAGCGGCACTCCACCCGCGGGCGGGCGCGGCTGCTGCACGAGATGCTGGCGGGGGAGCTGGTCACCGGCGGTTGGCGGTCGCCCGAGGTGCGGGACGCGCTGGACCTGTGCCTGTCCTGCAAGGGATGCCGGTCCGACTGCCCCGTCGAGGTGGACATGGCCGCCTACAAGGCGGAGTTCCTGCACCACCACTGGGCGGGACGGCTGCGCCCCGCCGCGCACTACGCGATGGGCTGGCTGCCGGTGTGGCTGCGCGCGGTGGCCGCCACCCGCACCGCGCCGCTGGCCGGCGCGCTGGCCGGGGTGCCCCCGCTGGCCCGCCTGGTGCGGCGGCTGGGCGGGATCACGGCCGAGCGGGACCTGCCGCGTCCGGCGCCGGAGCCCTTCACACGCTGGTGGCGCCGGCGGCGCGGGGCGGCCGCGTCCGGCGCGGGCGAGCTGGTGGTGCTGTGGCCGGACACGTTCACCGAGCATCTGTCGCCGTCCGTGGGGCGGGCGGCGGTGCGGGTGCTGGAGGCCGCGGGGCTCCGGGTGGCGCTGCCGCCGACGCTGCGGACGCGCGGGGCGGCGGTCGGGGACGGCAGGACCCGGTCGGCGGCGGCACTGCTGACGGCGCGTCGAGGCCGGGTCTGCTGCGGGCTCACGTACGTGTCCACCGGCCAGCTGGACCGGGCCCGCGCGGTGCTGCGGCGCACGCTGGACCTGATGGAGCCGGTGCTGAGCACGTCCGCGCCGGTGGTCGTGCTGGAGCCGAGCTGCGCGGCGGCACTGCGCACCGATCTGCCGGAGCTGCTGCACGACGATCCGCGGGCCGCCCGGCTGGCCGGCCGGGTGCTGACCTTCGCCGAGGTGCTGCGACGGCACGCCCCGGAATGGGCGCCGCCGGTGCTGGACCGCCCGGTGGCCGGGCAGACCCACTGCCACCAGCACGCGGTGCTCGGCGACGCCGCCGAGCGGAGGCTGCGGGAGGCCGCCGGGCTCACCGGCGAGCTGTCCGGCGGCTGCTGCGGCCTCGCGGGCAACTTCGGTTTCGAGAAAGGCCACTTCGAGGTGTCGCGGGCCTGCGCGGAGGAGCGGCTGCTGCCGTCGGTGCGGGCGGCGGAACCGGGCACGGTGGTCCTCGCGGACGGCTTCTCCTGCCGGACCCAGCTGGAGCAGCTGGCGGGCGTGCGGGGGCGGCACCTGGCGGAGGTGCTGGCCGAGGGGCTGGCGGAGCGGTCGGCGGGGGATGCCGGCGACGGCGCGGAGGAGGAGGGCGAGCCGGACGGCGCGGGCGGCTGAGCCCCGGGCCCGAGCCGTCCGGCGGCGGCCGCGTCGTTCGGCGCCCGTGCGCTCCGGGGCGGGCCGGGAGGTAGCGGCGTCGTCGGTGCTGCGGTGAGGCGGTGCCGGTGGTGTGGAGCGGACCGGGTTGAAACGTTCCCCCCGCGCAATGGTCCGGAGGACCATACCCCCTCCCCGGCCGGGGTCACGCGAGTAACCAAGGTCCGCTCCAGCTCCTCGGCCGGTCGCCTCCTCCCGGTCCCGTGAGTCCCGCCCGCCGGATTATTCGCCTCGACGTGCGGGGCGAGGAGCGTCACGCTGGGAGGCAGTGCGGGTCCGGCGGGACGGGGTTTCCTCGCAGGTTCCCGGCGCGAGTTCGGTCCATTACCCTGGACCAGCAAGTGCATCATGATGAACCTTTCCCGAGTCGAGCCGCTGGACTGCCCGTGACCTCCCCTGACGCCGCCGCCCTCACCACCACCGCCTCCGGCGCCGCGACGGATGCCGCCGCCGCACCGGCCGGTTCGCCGAGCCGCCGGGGAGGTTCCCTCGGTCCCGTCGGCCTGGTGCTGGCCGGCGGTGTCTCGGTCCAGTTCGGCGGCGCGCTGGCGGTCACCCTGATGCCGCGCGCCGGAGCGCTGGGCGTGGTGTCGCTGCGTCTGCTGGTGGCGGCCCTGGTGCTGCTGGTGGTCTGCCGACCCCGGCTGCGCGGGCACTCCCGCACCGACTGGGGCACCGTCATCGTCTTCGGGGTCGCCATGGCCGCGATGAACGGCCTCTTCTACCAGGCGGTCGACCGCATCCCGTTGGGCCCGGCGGTCACCCTGGAGGTGCTGGGCCCGCTCACCCTGTCCGTCCTGGCCTCCCGCCGCGCGATCAACGTGCTGTGGGCGGGGCTGGCCCTCGGCGGCGTCTTCCTGCTCGGTCGCGGCGGCTTCGGCAGTCTGGACCCGGCGGGCTGCGCCTTCGCGCTGGGCGCCGGGGCGATGTGGGCGGCGTACATCGTCTTCAGTGCGCGTACCGGCCGCCGCTTCCCGCAGGCGGACGGGCTTGCGCTGGCGATGGCGGTGGGCGCGGTGCTCTTCATGCCGCTCGGGATCGCCGAGTCGGGGGCGAAGCTCGCCGTCCCGACCACGTTCGCGCTGGGCGCCGCGGTCGCGATGCTCTCCTCCGTGCTGCCCTACACCCTGGAACTCCTCGCGCTGCGCCGCCTGCCCGCCTCCACCTTCGCCGTCCTGATGAGCCTGGAGCCGGCCCTCGCCGCGACGGCGGGCTTCCTGGTGCTGGGGCAGGCGCTGTCCGCCGCGCAGGCGCTGGCGATCGCGCTGGTCGTCGCGGCGAGCATGGGTGCCGTGCGCACCCAGGTGGGGCGCGCCAAAGCGCCGGTGCCGGAGGCGTGACGGCGCCCCGCGCCGCGGGTGCGGCCGCTCCGGCCCGACCGGTGCCGCCGGCCGCCGTGGGGGCTGTGCCGTCCTGACCGGGGCGGGCCGCCGGTCGCCGGTGGGGCTGTGCCGGGTCGCAGGCCCCCGGTGGGGTTCTGCCGGTTTCCCGAGCGGTCCCGCCTGCCGTCTCCCGGCCATCGTCTCCCGGCCATCGTCTCCTGGCCACCGTCGCCCGTCGCCCGTCGCCCGTCGCCCGTCGCCCGTCTTCTGCCGTCTGCCGTCCGCCGCCTCCTGGCCGGGTGCCGTGCGATGGCGAAAAATCATGCAAGCATGCTTGATTGTTTCTTGCTCCGCTGCCATGCTCGCCGCATGTCCGATCCGACGCCCGTCCTGGACGACCTGCGCGAGGAGAGCGACGAACTCGACTGTCTCGTCGCCGAGTTGACCGACGACCAGTGGAGGTGCGACACACCGGCGCCCGGCTGGACCGTCGCCCACCAGATCGCCCACCTCGCCTGGACCGACCGCTCGGCCCTGCTCGCCGTCACCGACGAGGACGCCTTCCGCCTGCTGGTCGAGAAGGCCCTCGCCGCACCCGGCACCTTCGTCGACGAGGGCGCCGAGGAGGGCGCCCGCCTGCCGCCAGACGACCTGCTGACCGGCTGGCGCCGCGGCCGCGCCGCACTGGACCGGGCCCTGCGGGCCGCCCCGCCGGGCGCCCGCCACCCCTGGTACGGCCCGCCGATGGCGACCGCCTCCATGGCCACCGCCCGCCTGATGGAGACCTGGGCGCACGCCCGGGACGTGGCCGACGCCCTCGGCGTGGTCCGCGTCCCCACCGACCGGATCCGGCACATCGCCCGGCTGGGCGTCCGCACCCGCGACTTCGCCCACGCCGCGCACGGCCTGCCCGCCCCCGCCGACCCCTTCCGCGTGGAACTGACCGCCCCCTCGGGCGCGACCTGGGCCTACGGTCCCGAGGACGCCCCCCAGCGCGTCACCGGCCCCGCACTGGACTTCTGCCTGCTGGTCACCCAGCGCGCGAACCGCGCCGACCTGGCGCTGCACGCCGAGGGCGCCGACGCCGACCGCTGGCTCGACATCGCCCAGGCCTTCGCGGGCCCGCCCGGCGAGGGTCGCCCGCCGAAGGGGGAGGACCGGTGACGCTGCGGATCGGCAACGCCTCCGGTTTCTACGGCGACCGCCTCGACGCGATGCGGGAGATGCTCACCGGCGGGGAGCTGGACGTCCTCACCGGCGACTACCTCGCCGAGCTGACCATGCTGATCCTCGGCCGGGACCGCCTGAAGGACCCCGCCGCCGGGTACGCCCGCACCTTCCTGCGCCAGCTCGAGGAGTGCCTCGGCCTCGCCCACGAGCGCGGGGTGCGGATCGTCGCCAACGCGGGCGGACTCAACCCGGCCGGGCTCGCCGCCGCCGTGCGCGGGCTGGCCGAGCGGCTGGGCCTGCCGGTGCGCGTCGCGCACGTCGAGGGCGACGACCTCGCCGAGCGGTACCGGGAGCGGTACCCGGACGCCCTCGCCGCCCACGCCTACCTCGGCGGCTTCGGCATCGCCGCCTGTCTCGACGCCGGCGCCGACGTCGTCGTCACCGGGCGGGTCACCGACGCCGCCCTGGTCACCGGTCCGGCCGCGGCGCACTTCGGCTGGGCTCCGGACGAGTACGACCGGCTCGCGGGCGCCGTCGTCGCCGGGCACGTCCTGGAGTGCGGGGCGCAGGCCACCGGCGGCAACTACGCCTTCTTCCGGGACGGCGACGTCCGCCGCCCCGGCTTCCCGCTCGCCGAACTGCACGCCGACGGCAGCAGCGTCATCACCAAGCACCCCGGCACCGGCGGCTTCGTCGACACCGGCACGGTGACCGCGCAGCTGCTGTACGAGACGGCGGGCGCCCGCTACCCGGGCCCGGACGTCACCGCCCGGCTGGACACCGTACGGCTGACTCCGGACGGCCCCGACCGGGTGCGGGTGCACGGTGTGCGCGGGGAGGCTCCGCCGCCGGACCTCAAGGTCGGCGTCAACCGGCTCGGCGGCTTCCGCAACGAGGTCGCCTTCGTGCTCACCGGCCTCGACATCGAGGCCAAGGCGGACCTGGTCCGCGAACAGTTGGAGGACGCCCTCGCCGGCGCCGCGACCCGCCCGGCCGAGGTGCGCTGGGAGCTGGCCCGCACCGACCGGGCCGACGCCGGCACCGAGGAGACCGCCAGCGCACTGCTGCGGCTCGTCGTCCGGGACCCCGACCAGCAGGCCGTGGGCCGGGCGCTGAGCGGTGCGGCCGTGGAGCTGGCGCTGGCCAGCTACCCCGGCTTCCACGTGCTCGCCCCGCCCGGGAAGGGCGCACCGTACGGCGTGTTCGAGGCGGACCTCGTGCCGCAGGACACCGTCGAGCAGGTGGCCGTGCTGCCCGACGGCCGGCGGGTCCCGGTGGCGCCCGCCCGCACCACCCGGCCCCTCGCCGCCGCCCCCGAACCGCCGCTGCCCGAACCGCCGCCCCCCGGCCGCACCCGCCGCGCGCCACTCGGCCGGGTGGCCGGCGCCCGCAGCGGCGACAAGGGCGGGGACGCCAACGTCGGCGTGTGGGCGCGCACCGACGACGGCTGGCGGTGGCTCGTCCACGAGCTGACCGTGGAACGGCTGCGCCGGCTCCTCCCGGAGTGCGAGGCCCTGCCCGTCACCCGGCACGTGCTGCCCCGCCTGCGCGCCCTGAACTTCGTCGTCGAAGGCCTGCTCGGCGCGGGCGTCGCCGACCGGCACCGCTTCGACCCGCAGGCCAAGGCGCTCGGCGAATGGCTGCGCTCCCGCCACCTGGAGATCCCGGAGGCCCTGCTGTGACCGTCCTGAACTCGGCCGTGGACCCGGCCTCCCCGGACCACCGGGCGAACCGCGAGGCCATGCTCGCCAAGCTGGAGGAGCTGGACGCCGAGCACGCCAAGGCGCTCGCCGGCGGCGGGGAGAAGTACGTGGCCCGGCACCGCGGGCGCGGCAAGCTGCTCGCCCGGGAGCGCATCGAGCTGCTCCTCGACCCCGACACGCCGTTCCTGGAGCTGTCGCCGCTGGCCGGCTGGGGCAGCGACCACACCGTCGGCGCCTCCCTGGTCACCGGCATCGGGGTGGTCGAGGGCGTGGAGTGCCTGATCACCGCCAACGACCCGACCGTGCGCGGCGGCGCCACCAACCCCTGGGGCCTGAGGAAGGCGCTGCGCGCCGACGACATCGCCCTCGCCAACCGGCTGCCCTGCATCAGCCTGGTGGAGTCCGGCGGCGCCGACCTGCCCTCCCAGAAGGAGATCTTCATTCCGGGCGGTGCCGTCTTCCGGGACCTGACCCGGCTGTCCGCCGCGGGCATCCCGACCATCGCGGTCGTGTTCGGCAACTCCACGGCGGGCGGCGCCTACATCCCCGGCATGTCCGACCACGTGATCATGGTCAAGGAGCGGGCGAAGGTGTTCCTCGGCGGGCCGCCGCTGGTGAAGATGGCCACCGGGGAGGAGAGCGACGACGAGTCGCTCGGCGGCGCCGACATGCACGCCCGGGTCTCCGGCCTCGCCGACCACTTCGCCGTGGACGAGCCGGACGCGCTGCGCCAGGCACGCCGGGTCGTGGCCCGGCTGAACCACCGCAAGGCACATCCCGATCCCGGCCCGGCCGAGCCGCCGAAGTACGACCCGGAGGAACTCCTCGGGATCGTCCCCGGCGACCTGCGGACCCCGTTCGACCCGCGGGAGGTCGTCGCCCGGCTCGTCGACGGCTCCGACTTCGACGAGTTCAAACCGCTGTACGGGAGCAGCCTGGTGACCGGCTGGGCGGCGCTGCACGGCTGGCCGGTCGGCATCCTCGCCAACGCGCGGGGCGTGCTGTTCAGCGAGGAGTCGCAGAAGGCCGCCCAGTTCATCCAGCTCGCCAACCAGCGCGACATCCCGCTGCTGTTCCTGCACAACACCACCGGCTACATGGTCGGCCGGGAGTACGAGCAGGGCGGCATCGTCAAGCACGGCGCGATGATGATCAACGCGGTGAGCAACTCGCGGGTGCCGCACCTGTCGGTGCTGATCGGCGCCTCCTACGGCGCCGGCCACTACGGCATGTGCGGGCGGGCCTACGACCCGCGGTTCCTGTTCGCCTGGCCGAGCGCCAAGTCGGCGGTGATGGGCCCGCAGCAGCTCGCCGGCGTGCTGTCCATCGTGGCCCGGCAGTCCGCGGCGGCCAAGGGCCGGCCCTACGACGAGGAGGCGGACGCGGCGCTGCGCGCCATGGTGGAGCAGCAGATCGAGTCCGAGTCGCTGCCGATGTTCCTGTCCGGGCGGCTGTACGACGACGGCGTCATCGACCCGCGCGACACCCGCACCGTCCTCGGCCTGTGCCTGTCCGCCGTCCACACCGCGCCCTACCGGGGCGTGCGCGGCGGCTTCGGCGTCTTCCGGATGTGAGGGGTCCTTCGTGATTGCTTCCCTGCTCGTCGCCAACCGGGGCGAGATCGCCTGCCGCGTCTTCCGCACCTGCCGGGAGCTCGGCATCCGGACCGTCGCCGTGCACGCCGACGCCGACCGGGACGCGCTGCACACCCGCCTGGCCGAGGAGGCGGTGCGGCTGCCCGGGTCGACGCCCGCCGACACCTACCTGCGCGGCGACCTGATCGTGAAGGCGGCCCTCGCCGCAGGCGTGGACGCCGTCCACCCCGGTTACGGATTCCTCTCCGAGAACGCCGACTTCGCGCGCGCCGTGCTGGACGCCGGACTGGTGTGGGTCGGGCCGCCGCCGGAGGCGATCGAGGCGATGGCGTCCAAGACCCGGGCCAAGCGGCTGATGGGCGTCGAGACGCTGCAGGACGTCACCGAGGCCGACCTTCCCGTGCTGGTGAAGGCGGCCGCCGGCGGCGGAGGGCGCGGCATGCGGATCGTGCGCCGACTGGAGGATCTCGGCGCCGCGCTGGACGGTGCGCGCGCCGAGGCCGCGAGCGCCTTCGGCGACGGGGAGGTCTTCGTCGAGCCGTACGTCGAACGGGGCCGCCACGTCGAGGTGCAGGTGCTCGCCGACACGCACGGCACGGTGTGGGTGCTCGGCACCCGCGACTGCTCCCTCCAGCGGCGCCACCAGAAGGTGATCGAGGAGGCGCCGGCGCCCGGACTGTCCGCGCAGCTCACCGCGGAGCTGCACGCGCTGGCCGCGCGCGCCGCGCGCGCCGTCTCCTACGCCGGCGCCGGCACCGTCGAGTTCCTCGTCGCCGACGGCCGTCCGCACTTCCTGGAGATGAACACCCGCCTCCAGGTCGAACACCCCGTCACCGAGGCGGTGTTCGGCATCGACCTGGTCGCCGAGCAGATCCGCGTCGCCGAGGGCCGCGCCCTGCCCGCCGAACCGCCCCGGCCGCGCGGACACGCCGTCGAGGCCCGCCTGTACGCCGAGGACCCGGCCCGCGACTGGGCCCCGCAGACCGGCACCCTGCACCGGCTGGACGTGCCCGACGGGGTCCGCCTGGACACCGGATACACCGGCGGCGACACCATCGGCGTCCACTACGACCCGATGCTCGCCAAGGTGATCGCCCACGCGCCCACCCGCGCCGAAGCGGTCCGCAGGCTCGCCGGCGCCCTGGAACGGGCGGCCGTGCACGGCCCCGTCACCAACCGCGACCTGCTCGTCCGCTCCCTGCGGCACCCCGAGTTCACCGAGGGCCGGACGGACACCGGCTTCTACGACCGCCACCTCGCCGAACTGGCCCGGCCCGCGCCCGACCCGCACGCCCCGCTGGCCGCCGCACTCGCCGACGCCTGCGGCCGCTCCCGTTTCGGAGGCTGGCGCAACCTGCCCTCGCAGCCGCAGGTGAAGCGGTACGCCATGGCCGGGGAGGAGCACGAGGTCCGCTACCGGCACACCCGGCACGGCCTCGACGCCGACGGGGTCCGGGTCGTGCACGCCGACCCGGGGACGGTGGTCCTCGAAGTGGACGGCGTGCAGCGCGGGTTCACCGTCGCCCGGTACGGCGACCGGATCCACGTCAACGCCACCGCGCTCACCGCCCTGCCCCGCTTCCCCGACCCGGCGGACCAGCAGGCCCCCGGCTCCCTGCTGGCCCCCATGCCGGGGACCGTCGTCCGGATCGCCGAGGGCCTGGCCGCCGGGGCGCACGTCCGCGCCGGCGAACCGCTCCTCTGGCTCGAGGCGATGAAGATGCAACACCGCATTGCGGCACCGGCCACCGGAACCCTGACGGCCCTTCCGGTGGCCCCAGGACAGCAAGTCGACGTCGGTGCGCTGCTGGCCGTCGTGGAGGAAGGGAAACCATGAGCACCCTCATCGAAACCGAAGAGCACCGCGCCCTGCGCGCCGCGGTGTCCGCCCTCGGCACCCGCTACGGCCGCGACTACCTCACCCGCACCGTCGAGGAGGGCCGCCACCCCACCGAACTGTGGCAGGAGGCCGGAAAGCTCGGCTACCTCGGCGTCAACCTGCCCGAGGAGCACGGCGGCGGGGGCGGCGGCATCACCGAACTCGCCATCGTCCTGGAGGAACTCGGCGCCGCCGGCTGCCCGCTGCTGATGCTGGTGGTGTCCCCGGCGATCTGCGGCACCGTCATCGCCCGCTTCGGCACCGAGGAGCAGCGGCGGGCCTGGCTGCCCGGCCTCGCCGACGGCTCCCGCACCATGGCCTTCGGCATCACCGAACCCGACGCGGGCTCCAACAGCCACCGCATCACCACCACCGCCCGCCGCGAGACGGGCGGCGACTGGATACTCACCGGCCGCAAGGTCTTCGTCTCCGGCGTGGACATCGCCGACGCCACCCTCATCGTGGGCCGCACCGAGGACGCCCGCACCGGCCGGCTCAAGCCCTGCCTGTTCATCGTCCCGCGCGACGCGGACGGCTTCACCCGCCGCCCCATCGACATGGAACTCAAGGCAGCCGAGAAGCAGTTCGAACTCGTGCTGGACGACGTCCGGCTGCCCCCGTCCGCGCTCGTCGGCGAGGCGGAGGACGCCGGCCTGCTGCAACTGTTCGCCGGACTCAACCCCGAGCGCATCATGACCGCCGCCTTCGCGGTCGGCATGGGCCGCTACGCGCTGTCCCGCGCCGTCGAGTACGCCCGCGACCGCACCGTGTGGAGCAGCCCCATCGGCGCCCACCAGGCCATCGCCCACCCGCTCGCCCAGGCGCACATCGACCTCGAACTGGCCCGCCTGATGATGCAGAAGGCGGCCCACCTCTACGACCGCGGGGACGACACCGGTGCCGGGGAGGCCGCCAACATGGCCAAGTACGCGGCGGGCGAGGCCTGCGTGCGCGCCGTCGACCAGTCCGTGCACACCCTCGGCGGCAACGGCCTCACCCGCGAGTTCGGCCTGGCCTCGCTCATCACCGCCTCCCGGGTGGCCCGTATCGCCCCGGTCAGCCGGGAGATGATCCTCAACTACGTCTCCCACCAGACCCTGGGCCTGCCCAAGTCGTACTGACCGGCCCACCGGCCCACCGGCCGACCGGCACCCCGCCGGCTGCGCCGGGGCATGCTGGGGAGGTGGCGCGGGGGGGGGGGGGAGGCAACCCCCCCCCCACCCCCCCCCTCCCCCCCCCCCCGGTTTCCCCACCA
>NZ_JBJZOJ010000093.1:0-20619 GCF_047200655.1 Streptomyces sp. MS06 | reverse complement strand
GTTCAGGAGGTTGGCCAGGGTCTCGTTGCTCATGGGGGTCCCCTCTGGGTCGATCAGGCGGTCGGCGGGAGCGGATCAGGCCGACAGGGGCCAGGTCGGCATGGACTTGCTCTTCCAGGTCGCGTTGGCCACCCCGGCGAACGAGCCGTACCAGGCGATCACCGCGGTGATCAGCCCGACCCAGCCGCCCGTGTGGCTGATGGACGGCTCCTGCGCCAGTTCTCCGATGGTCAGCAGCAGGAAGGTCACCGACAGCGCCGAGAACAGGGCCAGCAGGAGACCGCTGATCCGGGTGGTGACGACGGTCATGTAGACCGTGAAGACGGTCCAGGCCAGCAGGAACAGGCCGGTCGCCTGGTAGGCGTGGGCCGCCGGAAGGTGCGGGGCGACGTACTTGACGTACGCGGCGAAGGACAGCCAGAAGGAACCGTACGAGGTGAACGCCAGCGCGCCGAACGTGTTGTTCTTGCGGAACTCCCACATTCCGGCCAGCACCTGGGCGATGCCGCCGTACCACAGCGCGAGCGGCAGTACCACGGCCTCCAGCGCACCGTCCTTGATCAGGTCGGCGTTGAAGACCGAGAGCACGAAGGTGGTGAGGGCGAACGCCGCCAGGCCCAGCGGCCCCGGGTCGGCGATCGGCGCGTGCGGCGTCGGCTGACCGGTGGCGTTGTCGGTGGCGGCCGGCGCGGCGGCCTGCCCCTCGGCGGGCGTCTCGAGCTGGGACATGACGGGGTACTCCTCGGTACTCGGGTGCGTGCCTCGGGCGTGGCCGGGGCACGGCGGGTGCGGAAACCAGGCGGTGTCGACGGACGGTGCGCGGCGGACGCGGGCCGGCTCCAGGGTGGGGGTCGGGTGCCGCGACTCTTCCGCGCGAGCCCGCGTACGGTCCGGTGCCGCTCCCGGTCCGGGAGTACGGTTCGGCCGGCCGGGCGTTCCGCGGCGACTCGCTCTGGCCGGTTACTGTGCGCCCCGCGTGGCCTGGTCGGGACCCCTCGTGCGGTACTCGTCGATCAGCGGTGCGTGCGGCGCGACGGGCGGCCGCGGCCCCGGGACGAACGGTCGCCTCCCGCCGCCGAGTGGTCGGCCGCACTGGCCGCCAGTTCCTCCGGCACGTGCAGGCGGGCCAGCATCACCGACGCCCCGACCGGCACCCGGGCACGCGTGGCCAGGGAGACGCCCACCATGGTCAGGAACGCCGCCGGCACGCTCCAGGCGGCGGGCTGGGCGAGCAGGGTCCCGCCCCAGCCCGGCCCGCCCGCCCGCAGCAGCGTGGCCGTGGCCGCGGCCAGCGCCGATCCGCCGCCCACCAGCATCCCGGCCACGGCCCCCGGCGCGGTCAGCCGCCGCCACCAGATCCCCAGCACCAGCAGGGGACAGAACGTGGAGGCGGCCACCGAGAAGACCAGGCCGACCTCGTGGGCCACCGACACACCGCTCCGCGACAGCAGCAGCGCGATCCCGCAGGGTGCCAGTACGGCCACCGCGGCGGCCCGGCGGAATCCCCGCACGTCGCCGCCGACGAGGTCCTGGGAGAGCACGGCGGCCACCGACAGGGCCAGCCCGGAACACGTCGACAGGAAGGCGGCGAAGGCGCCCGCGACCACCAGCGCCGTCAGGAGCTGCCCCGCGGTGCCCGGGACCAGCCGCGCCGGAAGCAGCAGCACCACGGTGTCCGCCCTGCCCTGCCCGGCGAGGCCCGGTGCGAAGATCCGCCCGAGCCCGCCGTACACCTCGGGCAGCAGGTAGAACACCCCGAGGAGGCCGAGGACACCGACCGTGGTGCGGCGGGCCGCCCGGCCGTCCGGGTTGGTGTAGAAGCGGGCGATGACGTGCGGCAGCCCCATCGCCCCGAGGAAGGTGGCCACCATCAGCGAGTACAGCGAGTACAGCTGGTGGCCACCGGCAGGCTGCACGGGCGGGACACCCGCGGAGGCGACCGCGGCGGTCCCGCCGGGATGTCGGACGCCGTGCCAGACCAGCAGCAGGACGACCGCCGGGACCGCGAGCGCGGTCAGCTTCAGCCAGAACTGGAACGCCTGGACCAGGGTGACGCTGCGCATACCGCCGGCGATCACGCTCACCAGCACCACCACCGACACCAGCACGGCGCCCGACCAGGGAGGTGCCCCGAGGACCGTGTGCAGCGCCAGACCCGCGCCCTGCAACTGCGGTATCTGGTAGAGCCAGCCGATCAGCACCACGAACACGGTGGCCACCCGCCGCACGCCCAGCGACCCCAGACGCGCCTCGGCGAAGTCGGAGACGGTGTACGCCCCCGACCGGCGCAACGGCGCGGCCACCAGGACGAGCAGGACGAGATAGCCCGCCGTGTACCCGATGCCGTACCAGAGCATGGTGCTCCCGTACGCCACCACGAGCCCCGCGATGCCCAGGTAGGAGGCGGCCGAGAGGTACTCGCCGCTGATCGCCGCGGCGTTCCGCAACGGCGAGACGGTACGGGAGGCGACGTAGAAGTCGGGCGTGGAGCGGGACCTGAGGCCGTAGCCGCCGAGGGCCACCGTGACGGTCACCACCAGCAGCACGGCGATCAGGTTCTGTGCGGCACTCATGAACGGTGGACGTGTTCGGCGAAGTCGCGTTCGTTGCGCTCGGCCCGACGCACGTAGCAGGCCCCGGCGGCCACCAGGAGCGCGTACACCGGCGGCCCGAGGACCAGCCAGGGCAGGCCGACGCCCCACAGCCGGCCCTCGCGCAGCGCGGGAACGTACGCCAGCAGCGGCGGCAGGCAGGCGAGCGGCAGGCAGACGGCGGCGCAGACCAGCAGTCCGAGCCGCAACTGGCCGCGGATCAGTGCCCGCACGTACACCTCGCCGAGCGCCGTCTGCTCGTGGATGTCCCGCACCGCGGTGTGCCGCACTCCGGGCCGGGCGGCCTGGGTGCGCGGATGGGTGACCGTGACGCGGCGCTGCGGCTCACCCATCGGGGGCCGCCCTCCCCTGCGGCGGCGGGCCGGGCCGGGACAGCAGCAGGTCGCGCAGCCTCCGGCTGCTGCGGCGGCTGACCGGCAGCAGGACACCGGCCACGCGCACCGACAACCGCCCCTCGTCGGTCAGCAGCTCCTCGATGTGGTCGGTCGCCACGAGGTGGCGGCGGTGCACCCGCACGAACCCGGCGTCCTGCCACTCCTCCTCCAGCGTGGACAGCGGCACCCGCAGCAGATGGCTGCCGGACGCCAGGTGCAGGCGCACGTAGTCGCCGCACGCCTCGACGTGCCGCACCTCGGAACGGTGGATGAACCGGGTCACACCGGACAGCTCTACGGGGATCACCTGGTCACCCGGGCGTGCCGGCACCGGCACGGACGGCTCCGCGGGGGCCGCGGGCCCGGGCTCCTGGCGGTCCGCGCCGGCCTGCCGCTCGGCGATCCGCCGGACCGCCTCGGCGAGCCGCTCGGTGCGCACCGGTTTCAGGAGGTAGTCGACGGCCCGTACCTCGAAGGCGGGCACCGCGAAGTCGTCGTAGGCGCTGACGAACACCACCGGCGGCGGCTCCGCGAACCGGGAGAGGACCCTGGCCACGTCCAGGCCGTCCAGGCCGGGCATGCGCACGTCCAGGAAGACCGCGTCCACGGCGCGGTCCTCCTCCAGCGCACGGTCCAGCGCGCGCAGCACCTCGACGCCGTCGACCGCGGACTCCACGGGACCGATGCCCGGGATCAGCCCCAGCAGGTAGACCAGCTCGTCCAGCGCGTGCGGCTCGTCGTCGGCCACCAGGATGCGCAGCATGGGGGAGTGTGGCCATCGCGCGCGCAACGGGTCAATCACCCCAGGAGTGTGGTATTGGCCACACGGCGGCGGGCCGGCGGTCACCGGAGCGCGTCGGGCCGGCCGGGAACGTGTTCCCGGCCGACCGCCGGGGCCGTCACACCCGCACGGTACTTCGGCACCCGGACGCGGACCTTGGTACCGGCCCCGGGCGCCGTCTCGATCACCAGCCCGTAGGCGTCCCCGTACACCTGCCGCAGGCGGGCGTCGACGTTCCCGAGCCCCACCCCGCCCGAACCGGTGCCGCCCGGCGTCCCGGTCCCTCCCGCGGCCAGCACCCGCCGCAGCTCCTCGGGGTCCGCGCCGGTCCCGTCGTCCTCCACGGTGATGTGCGCCTCGGCGCCCGCGTCCGCCGCGATCACGGTGATCTGCCCCGGCCCGGGCTTGCCCTCGAAGCCGTGCCGCACCGCGTTCTCCACCAGCGGCTGCACGCACAGGAACGGCACCGCCACCGGCAGCACCTCCGGGGCCGCCTGCACGTCGACGCGCAGCCGGCTGCCGAAGCGCGCCTGCTCCAGCAGCAGGTACTGGCCGATGGAGCGGAACTCCTCCGCGAGGGTGGTGAACTCGCCGTGCCGGCGGAACGAGTAGCGGGTGAAGTCGGCGAACTCCAGCAGCAGTTCGCGGGCGCGTTCGGGATCGGTGCGCACCAGCGAGGCGATCGCGGTGAGCGCGTTGCACGAGAAGTGCGGCGAGATCTGCGCCCGCAGCGCCCGCAGCTCGGCCTCCACCAGGCGGGTGCGGGAGCGGTGCAGTTCGGCGAGTTCCAGCTGGCCGGACATCCAGCGGGCCACCTCCCCGGTCGCCCGGACCAGCCCCGCCGAGACCTTCGGTCCGTACGCCAGCAGCGTGCCCTCGACACGGTCCTCCACGACCAGCGGGGCCACGACCGCGTCCCGGACGTCGCAGTGCGCCTGCCCGCACCACACCCGGTCCGCCCCGACCACCACGGTCCGGCCGCCGCCGAGTACCTCCGAGGCATGGTCCAGGACCTGCGGGGCGTGGTGCTTGCGGGCACCGTCCCAGGTCAGCAGGCGCTCGGTGTCCGTGACGGCCAGCGCGGGAACGCCGAGCAGCTCCCGCAGGTGCCGTGCGGCCGCGCCGGCCGACGCCTCCGTCAGCCCGCCGCGCAGCGCCGGCGCCGCGAGGGACGCACGGTGCAGCGCCTCGAACGCCGCCTGCCCGGCCCGCCCGTCGAAACCCGGATGCCGGTGCAGCCACGCGCGCTGCCGCAGTTTGCCCGCCATGCACGACACGGTAACCCGTTCCGCCGCGGCGCCGGGACCGTCCGGCACCCCGCGCCCACCGGCACGCGGCGCCGGCACCCGCCGGGACGCCCGCCCTCCGGCCCCGCCCGGCGGCCGGCGGTCAGCAGATACGGGGCAGCTGCTCACCCAGCGGCATGTCCACGATGCGCCGGGCACCCACCAGGGTGCGCAGCGTCACCCGCCCCGCGGGCCCCCGCGGCGCCACCTCGCCGATCCGCACGGCCTGCGCGCCCTCGGGCAGCGACCGCAGCGCGTCCAGCGCCGCACCGGCCGCGGCGGGCGCCACGAACGCGACCAGGCAGCCCTCGTTGGCGACGACCAGCGGGTCCAGCCCCAGCAGGTCGCAGGCCGCGGAGACCGGCTCGGGCACCGGAACGGCCCGCTCCTCGATCTCGACGGCGACCGACGAGTCCCGGGCGATCTCGTTGAGGGCGGCGGCCAGCCCGCCCCGGGTCGGGTCGCGCAGCACGTGGACCGCCCCGCCGAGCGGGGCGAGGGCCCGCACCAGCCGGTGCAGGGGACGGGTGTCGGACGCGATCGCGCTCTCGAAGCCGAGGCCCTCGCGGGTGCTGAGCACCGTCGTTCCGTGCAGCCCCACCGGCCCCGACAGCAGCACCGCGTCGCCGGGCCGCGCCGCCGCGGCCGACGGGCACAGCCCGTCGTGCCGCTTCCCGACGCCCGTGGTCGTGACGAACAGCCGGTCCACCGCGCCCCGCCCGACCACCTTGGTGTCCCCGGTGATCACCGGCACGCCGGCCCGCTGCGCGGACTCGCCCAACGAGGCTGCCACGGCCCGCAGTTCCGTGAGCGGCAGGCCCTCCTCCATGATGAGCGACACGGACAGCGCCAGCGGCCACGCACCCCGCATGGCCAGGTCGTTCACGGTGCCGTGCACCGAGAGGGAGCCGATGTCGCCGCCGGGGAAGAACAGCGGGCTGACGACGAAGCCGTCGGTGCTCATCACCAGCTCCGGACGGCCCGGCAGCAGCGCCGCGTCCTCCAGCGGTCCGGGCGCGCCGCCGAGCGCCGGCAGCACCAGCGTGTCCAGGAGTTCGGCGGTGAGGCGGCCGCCGGCACCGTGGCCGAGCAGCACCACCTCGTCCTCGTGGCGGGGTGCGGGACACTCGACGGTCATGCCGGACTCCTCGTCGCGGTGCGGCCGGCCGCGTGGAAGGCGGCACAGGTGCCCTCGGACGACACCATCGGCGCGCCCAGGGGAGTGCGGGGGGTGCAGCGGGTGCCGTAGGCGGCGCAGTCCGTGGGCAGCCTCGCCCCGGTGAGGATCGCCCCCGCGATGCACTCCGGGTCCTCGGCGGGGTTGAGGCCGCCCACCTCGAAGCGGAGGGCCGCGTCGAAGGACCGGAACTCCGGGCTGAGTTCGAGCCCGCTCGCGGGCAGCGCGCCGATGCCGCGCCAGGCCCGGTCGGTGATCCGGAAGACGCGGCGCACCGCGTCCTGCGCCTCGGTGTTGCCGGCGCGCCGGACCGCCCGCACGTACTGGTTCTCCACCTCGTGCCGCCCGGACTCCAGTTGCCGCACCGCCATCAGGATCCCCTCCAGCAGGTCCAGCGGTTCGAACCCGGTCACCACGATCGGCACCCGGTAGCGTTCCGCGATCGGCTCGTACTCCGTCCAGCCCATCACCGCGCACACGTGCCCGGCCGCGAGGAACGCCTGCACCTCGCAGTCCGGGTCGTCCAGCAGCGCGGTCATCGCCGGCGGCACCAGGACGTGGCTGACCAGCACCGAGAAGTTCGCCAGGCCGAGGCGGGCCGCGTGCAGCACGGCCATCGCGTTGGCGGGTGCGGTCGTCTCGAAGCCGACGGCCAGGAACACCACCTCGCGGTCCGGGTCCGCCGCGGCCAGCCGCACCGCGTCCATCGGGGCGTACACCACCCGTACGTCCGCGCCGCGCGCCCGCAGCGACAGCAGGTCGGTGCGCGAGCCGGGCACCCGCAGCATGTCCCCGAAACTGGTCAGCACCACGCCGGGCCGGGCGGCGACGGCCATGGCCCGGTCCAGCGTCTCCAGCGGGGTCACGCAGACCGGGCAGCCCGGGCCGTGGATCATCCGCATCCCGGCCGGCAGCAGCTCGTCGATGCCCTGCCGGACCAGGGTGTGCGTCTGGCCGCCGCACACCTCCATGATCCGCCAGGGGCGGGTGGCGGTGTGCCGCAGCTCGTCCAGCAGCCGGCGGGCGAGGACGGGGTCGCGGTACTCGTCGAGGTACTTCATCGGTGGGTCAGATCGAGCCGGATGTCCACCACGCCCTCCACCGCGCGGACCGCACGGGCGATCACCGGCACGAGCGTCCGCTCGGGCAGCGAACCGCCGAGGGTGACGACGCCCTCGGCCACCGACACCGACAGCTCGGAGACCACCGGCAGCTGGGTGAGCACGCTGTTGCGGATCTCCTCGGCGATCTCCTCGTCCGAGCGCAGGAACACCTTCAGCAGGTCGCTGCGGCTGACCACGCCCTGCAGCAGGCCGACGCCGTCGACCACCGGCAGCCGCTTGACGTGCCGGCGCGCCATGATGCGGGCCGCCTCGGGAAGCGTGGCGTCCGCGTGCACGGTCACCGCCGGCGTGCTCATCAGGTCGCCCGCGCTCAGCCCGCCCGCCTTGACGCGCTCCGCCGGGTCGCCTTCGTCGGTGTCGCGGAACTCCTCCTTCGCCAGCAGGTCCGCCTCCGACACCACCCCCACGACCCGGCCCTCGCCGGCGAGCACCGGTACCGCGCTCACCTTCCACTGGTCGAGCAGCTCGGCGACCTCCTTGAAGGACGCCTCGCTGCCGACGGCAACGACCGTCTGCGTCATCACATCGCTGACGGTGAACGGGGAATCAGCCATGGCAGCCTCCTCGGGTACGGACGACCGTGAGGTCGAGGAAATGGGTGGAACAGGAGATGCAGGGGTCGTGGTTGCGGATCGCGCGTTCGCACAGCGCGGTCAGCGCCTCGTCACCCGGGTCGCCCTCGCGGACGGCGCGCTGCGCCAGCCGCCGCAGGTCGTCCTCGATGGCGCCCTGGTTCTGGGCGGTGGGCGGCACCAGCAGCGCGCCGGTCACCAGGCCGTCGCCGTCCAGGGAGTAGCGGTGGTACAGCAGCCCGCGCGGTGCCTCGGTGGCTCCGTGCCCGACACCCGCGACCGGCGGCACCTCCGTGTACGGGCGGTCGGGCGGCTCGTAGCGGTCGATGATCCGCAGCGCCTCCTCCACCGCGTACACCGTCTCCACCGCCCGCACCAGGATCGACCGGTACGGGTTGCGGCACACGGCGCCCTCGCCGGGATCGCCCAGCCCGGCCGCGACGGCGGCCTGCTGGGCCACCGGCGACAGCCGCCGCCCGCCGATCGCGAACCGCGCCAGCGCGCCGGTGAGATGGAGCCTGCCGTCCAGCCGGGACTGCAGGGCCGTCGAGTGCGGCACCTGGGTCTCCCGCACGTGCGCGGTGAAGTCCCGCACCGGGAACGAGCCGGTCGTGCCGTCGGCTCGCAGCACGGTCGGGGTGCCGCCCTCGATGGCGTACGTGTCCGGTTCGGCCAGCGCCAGCAGGTCGGCGTCGGTGCGGGCGTCGGGGAAGTCGAAGCCGGCCACCCAGTGCAGGGTGCCCCAGGCGTCGTCCAGGGCCCGCCGCAACTGCTCGGCGAGCGGACGCAGTTCGTCCCGGGTCGGCGCCCGGTGGAAGCCGCCGAGACGCACGTTGACCGGGTGCACGGCCCGCCCGCCCAGCAGTTCCATCACCGCGTTGCCCGCCCGCTTCAGCCGCAGCCCCCGCTCCACCTCCGCCCGGTGCGTGCGGGCCAGCTCGATCGCGCCGTCCCGGCCGAGGAAGTCCGGGGCGTGCAGCAGGTGGATGTGCAGCGTCTGGCTCTCGATCCACTCCCCGCAGTACAGCAGCCGGCGCAGGTCGCGGACCGCCGGGCCGACCTGCACGCCGCAGGCGTCCTCGATCGCCGCGCAGGCGCTCATCTGGTAGGCGACCGGGCAGATCCCGCACACCCGGGCGGTGATGTCGGGCGGTTCGGTGTGGGCCCGCCCGCGCAGGAACGCCTCGAAGAACCGCGGGGGTTCGTAGATCTGCAGTTGCGCCTCGGTGACCGTGCCGTCGTGCACGCGCAGGCTGAGCGCTCCCTCCCCCTCGACCCGGGAGAGCGCGCCGACGTGCAGGAGCCGGGATCCGCGGTGCGTCACGGGGGGACCTCCTCGTCGAAGGCGGAGCCGTTGAAGGAGTGCAGCAGCCGCCGTACGCCGTCGTCGTCCAGGCCGTCGCTGCGCAGCCGCGGGATCAGCGCGGGAAGGTTCACCGACCCGGACGGCCCGAAGCATCCGTAGCAGCCGCGGCCGAACGCCGGGCACAGCGCACCGCACCCGGCGTGGGTCACCGGGCCGAGGCAGGGGGTGCCGTGGGCGACGGTGACGCAGACGGTGCCGCGCCGCTTGCACTCGAAGCACACGCTGTGGTCCGGCACGTCCGGCTTGCGCCCGGCGAGGAACGCCGTGACGACCTCCAGGAGCTGGCGCCGGTCGATCGGGCAGCCGCGCAGCTCGAAGTCGACGTCCACATGGGCGGAGACGGGAGTGGAGGTGGCGAGGGTGGCGATGTACTCCGGGCTGGCGTAGACGGTGCGCCGGTACTCCTCCACGTCCGCGAAGTTCCGCAGGGCCTGGATGCCGCCGGCCGTCGCGCAGGCGCCGATGGTCACCAGACGGCGGGAGGCGGCCCGGATCGCGCGGACGCGTGCGGCGTCCTCGGCGGTGGTGACCGAGCCCTCCACCAGCGACAGATCGTACGGGCCGGGCTCCACCGCGCTGGACGCCTCCAGGAAGTGCGAGATCCGAACCCGGTCGGCGAGGGCGAGCAGTTCGTCCTCGCAGTCCAGGAGGGTGAGCTGGCAGCCGTCGCAGGACGCCAGTTTGAACACCGCGAGCGTGGGCTCGTCCATCACAGCTCCCTCACCGCGAGCAGGGGTGCGGCACGGTCCCAGCCGACCACCGGGCCGTCCCGGCACAGCAGCAGGGGCCCGAGCTGGCAGTGCCCGCAGTGCCCGGTCGCGCACCGCATGTTCCGCTCCAGCGAGACGCGGATCCGCTCGGCCGCGACCCCCCGCTCCGTCAGATCGCGGGCGGCGGCGCGGATCATCGGCTCCGGCCCGCAGACGAACGCCCACGCGGTGCCCGGGTCGAACGGGGCACGGTCCAGCAGCGAGGTGACCATGCCGACGTCCCCGCGCCAGCCGTCGCCGGGGCGGTCGACCGTGACACCGGTGTACCCGGTCGCCCAGCCCGCCGTCTCCCGCGGCGCGATCAGATCGTCCGGGGTGCGCGCGCCCACCAGCACGCTGAGCCGGCCGTAGCGCGCCGGTTCGGCCAGGACGCGCAGGACCAGCGGCCGCAGCGGGGCGAGACCGATGCCTCCGGCGACCACCACCACGTCCCGGCCGCGGGCCCGCTCCGGCTCCCAGCCGGTGCCGTACGGGCCGCGGACCCCGAGCACGTCCCCGACCCGGGCCGCGCACAGTCCGGAGGAGACGGCGCCGACCGCGCGGACGGTGTGCGCGAGACCGCCGGTGCTCGGCACGGAGCTCACCGACAGGGGGATCTCGCCGCGGCCGAAGCAGTGCACCATCGCGAACTGCCCGGGCGCGAACGCGACCGGCGGCGCCCCCTCCGGTTCGATCCGCAGCGTCACCGTGTCGGCGGTCTCCTGCCGGCGGCCGACCACCCGGTGCGGCACCGGGAGTTCCGTCATCGCCCGCCCCCGCTTCCGGTGGGGCCGTACAGGTCGAGCAGGCGGGTCCGGGCCGCGCCCAGACGATGGGCGAGCACCCGGCCCACCCAGTGCTCCACGGCCCGCCCGAACTCGGGGTCGTCGCGGCACATCAGCCGGACCGCGGCCGCGTCGAACTCGTGCGCGTGCACCGCCGTGAGCGTCTCCGCGCCCAGCTGCCACACATACGGTTCGAACAGCCACGACCAGCCGACGAGGTCGCCCTCGCCGAGCGTCTCCACCACCGGCGCGCGGCGTCCCGGCACGTGCAGGTCGAGCGCGACGATGCCGTCCCGCACGATCCAGAAGCGGTCGGCGTGCCCGCCCTCCTCGAACAGCCGGACGCCCGGCGGGAAGCGGACGTCGCTGCACACCCGCAGCAGCCGCTCGCGGTGCGCGGCGGGCAGCGCGTGGTTGACGCGCAGGGCGGTCGAAGGGTTCATCGCTCCTCATCCCTTCCGCTGCGGGACCGCCGCTCCTCGTCCAGCGCGGCGGCCTCCTCGGTCAGGTCGATGCCGACCGGGCACCAGACGATGCAGCGTCCGCAGCCGACGCATCCGGAACTGCCGAACTGGTCGTACCAGGTGGAGAGTTTGTGGGTGAGCCACTGCCGGTAGCGGCTGCGGCCCGAGGCCCGCACGGGCCCGCCGTGCAGGCCCGAGAAGTCCAGGTCGAAACAGGAGTCCCAGCGCTGCCAGCGCTCGCTGTGGTCGCCGGTGAGGTCGGTGACCTCCTCGGTGGTCGTGCAGAAGCAGGTCGGACACACCATCGTGCAGTTCCCGCAGGTCAGGCAGCGTTCGGCGACATCGTTCCAGCGTTCGGCGTCCGGATCCGCGACCAGCAGCTCCCGCAGGTCCACCGGCGGCAGGGAGCGCCCCATCCGGTCCCGGGCGGCGTCGACGGCCGCCCGGGCGCCGCTCTCGGTGGCCGGGTCGGCCGGCCGGTGCGGCACCCTCTCCAGCAGCCGTTCGCCCTCCTCGCTGCCGGCCCGCAGCAGGAACCGGTGCCCGCCGTCGCCGGTCAGCTCCGTCAGCGCCAGGTCGTAGCCAGCGTCCGCGGCGGGCCCGCCGCCGGCGGACACGCAGAAGCAGGTCGCGCCCGGTTCGGTGCACTCCGCGGCGATCAGCAGGGCGCGCTCCCGGCGCGCCCCGTACCCGCTGTCCGCGAAGCGTCCGCCGGTCAGCACCCGGTCCTGGATGGCGATGGCCCGCAGATCGCAGGGGCGCACGCCGAGGAAGGCGTACGACGGCGCCTGCGGGTCCTCCTCGGTGTACCGCACCCCGCCGTCCGGTGTCCGGTCGGCACTCCACAGCCGCTCGCGCTGCGGATGCAGCCAGTTCTTCCAGGACTGAGGTCCGGCGCTGTGCGCGAAAGCCGCCCCGTCCTCCCGGCGCACCAGACGGTACCGCCCGGCCTCCAGCTCGACGCCCCAGCCGAAGGGCAGCTCGCCGGCCGAGGCCAGCTCGGCCAGCACCACCGCGCCGTCCCGGACGGTCGGACCGACGACGGTCCGCCCCTGAGACACCAGTTCCGAGACCAGGGCGTCCAGCCCGGCCCGGTCCACCACCACGGGCGCTGCGGCGACGGTCATAACGGTCCTCCCGTCCTGGACGGCTCCGAATCCGCTGCGTGCCTCCATCCCCAAGCTTCCGGCCCGCGTCCGGCCCCGGGGCAGGGGCCGACCGGCCCTGCCCCGGGGCCGGCCGGATCACCCGGCGGTCACGGCAGGGGCTCGCCCAGCTCCCCCTCCACCGCGTCCGCCATCGCCCGCAGCACCCGAAGCGTCCGCTGCGCCTCCGCCTCGTCCACCAGGGTGATCGCGAAGCCGACGTGCACCACGACGTAGGCGCCGACTCCGGCGTCCGGTGTGCAGCTCAGGCACACCTCGCGGCGGACGCCGCCGAAGTCGACGGTGGCCATCCGCAGTCCGCTGTCGTCGTGGACCTCCACCACCCGCCCCGGGATGCCCAGGCACATGACCGCTCACCCCTCCCCGGCCAGCCGTGCGGCCGCGACCGCGGCCTGGCCGTAGCTGATTCCGCCGTCCCCGACCGGCACCCGGCCGCCCACCAGCACCCGCAGGCCCTCCGCGTGCAGCCGCCGCCGCACCTCCGTCAGCAGCCGGCGGTTGACGAAGCAACCGCCGCCCAGGCACACCGTGCGGGGCGCACCCTCGGCCACCGCCCGGGCGACGAGGTCGGCGGTGGCGATGGCCAGCGTGGTGTGGAAGGCCGCGGCCAGCAGGGCGGGCGGCTCCCCGTCCAGCCGCCTGCGCAGCAGATCGGCCACGGTGGGCGTGGAGTCGTACACCCACAGGCCGCCGGCGCGCACCACGCGGTGGGCCAGCGGTACGGCGTGCTCCTCGCCCGCCGCGGCCTCCAGCAGCACCGCCGCCTCGCCCTCGTAGCTCACCCGGTCGGCCAGCCCGAGCAGTGCGGCGGCCGTGTCGAACAGCCGCCCCGCGCTGGAGGCGCGCGGACAGTTCACCCGCCGGGCCACCATGCCGCGCACCGCCGTCGCCTCACCGCCGTCCAGGCGTTCGGTGTACGCCCGGACCAGCCGCGGGTGCGGGCGCGCCGAACCCAGCTCCTCGGACCCCAGCAGATGGCCGAGCGCGGTACGGGAGGGGTGGCGAACCGCCGCCTCACCGCCCGGCAGCGGCGCGGTGGAGAACCTGCCGACCCGGCGGTAGCCGCTCAGCGTGGCGAGGAGGATCTCACCGCCCCACAGGGTGCCGTCGTCGCCCAGTCCGAGTCCGTCGTAGGCCACCCCCAGGAACGGGCCGCGCACCCCGTGCTCGGCCGCGCAGGCCGCCACGTGCGCGTGGTGGTGCTGCACTCCCGTGCGGGGCAGCGGCTGCGCCTTCGCCCACTGGGTGGACAGGTATCCGGGGTGCAGATCGTGCGCGAGGACGGACGGTGCGATGCCGGTCAGGTGCTCCAGGTGCTCGTAGGAGGCCAGGAACGCCTCGTACGTCGCGACGTCGGCCAGGTCGCCGGTGTGCGGCCCGAGATGGGCGCTGCCGTGCGCGGCCAGCGTGAAGGTGTGCTTCAGCTGCGCGCCCGCGCCGGCGACCGGCTGCCCCACCGCCATCGGCAGCGGAGCCGGGGCCAGCCCGCGCGCCCGGCGGACCGTGACGCGGGTGCGTCCGGCGAACTGCACGACGGAGTCGTCGTAGCGGGAGCGGATGGGCCGGTCGTGGGTGAGGAATCCGTCGGCGACGCCGTCCAGGGTCCTGCGGGCGTCGGTGTCGTCCACGGCGATCGGCCCGCCGACCGGGTTGCCGCTGGTGACGACGAGCGGCCGGGCGAGCGCGTCGAGCAGAAGATGGTGCAGGCCGGTTGTCGGGAGGAACAGGCCGACGCGCCGCAGCCCGGGATGCACCCCGGGCGCGAGCGGCGGCACCCCCCGCCACCGCTGCCGGGCCAGCAGCACCACGGGCCGCTCGGGCGACGTCAGCGCGGCCAGCTCCGCCGCGCCGATCCGGGCCAGTCGGGCCGCCGCGGGCACGTCGGGGACCATCACCGCGAACGGCTTCGCCGGCCGGTGCTTGCGCCGCCGCAACTCGGCCACCGTCCGGGCGTCGGTCGCGTCGCAGACGAGCTGGTAGCCGCCCAGCCCCTTCACCGCCACGATCCGGCCCTCGCCCAGCGCCTCCACCGCCGCACGCAGTGCCGCCTCCCCGCGCAGCGCCTCCCAGGCCGCCGTCGGACCGCAGTCCGGGCAGGCGACGGGCTCGGCGTGGAAGCGGCGGTCCCGCGGATCGGCGTACTCGGCCGCGCAGGCCGCGCACAGCGGAAAGCGGCGCATCGTGGTCTGCGCCCGGTCGTAGGGCAGGCTCTCGATGATCGTGGCGCGCGGTCCGCAGTCCGTGCAGTTGATGAACGGGTAGCGGTGGCGCCGGTCGCGGGGATCGCGCAGCTCGCGCAGGCAGGCGTCGCAGATCGCGGTGTCCGGCGGCACCTCCCTGGGCCGGGGGCCCGCGGCGCCGGCGACGCTGGGCCGCACCCGGAACCCGGGCCCGCGCCCGGCACCGAGGGCGGTGTGGACCAGCCGCACCCGGCGCACCCGGGCCAGGGCGGGCGCGTCGGCCCGCAGCCTCGCGGCGAACTCGTCGATCGCCCGGGACGGCCCGGCGACCTCGCCCTCCACGTGCCCGTCGACGTTGGCCACCCAGCCGTCCAGGCCGAGCGCGGCCGCCGTCCGGTACACGAACGGCCGGAATCCGACGCCCTGGACGACTCCGTCGACCTCGAACCGCCGTACGGTCATGCCCGCCTCCCGGCCGCCGGGTCCCGGTGGGCCGCGTCACGGTAGGCGGCCAGCTCGTCCTCGACGGCGACGGCGACGGTGTCCACCCGGGCGGCGACGGCGGGGGAGAGGCCGCGGCCGAAGGAGCCGTCGGCTCCCTCCACGGCGTACACCACCAGGTGCCCGGGCAGCAGGCCCAGCACCCCGGCCAGCTCGACGGCCTCCCCCAGCCCCAGCCCGTGCGAGCTGGTGGTGGCCCGCGGCGGCCCGACGCTCCCGGCGTCCAGCGCGAGCCGGTGCACCCGGCCCGGGGTTCCCGGGTGCGCGTGCGCCGCGTCCACCACCACCGCCAGCCCCGCCCCCTCCCACAGGCCGATCAACCGCCCCGGGTCGCCGTCGCAGGTGGCCAGCACCGTGCCGGGCGGCAGCGGCCGGACCCCGGCCCGCTGCCGCAGCCGGTCCACGACGGCCCAGCCCACTCCGTCGTCGTGCCGGAAGTCGTTGCCGACGCCGACGACCGCGATCCGCTCGCCGCTGCTCATACCGTCGACCCTGCGCCGAGCCGCCCCCTGCGGGCAGGGGCCGAACGGCCCGGCCGCGGGGCCGAGCCGCCCCACCCGCGCGGTGCGGCTCGGCGGGGCGCGGGTGCCCGGCCCGCGGGCGCGGCCGTACGCTGGTCGCCGTGCACACCGGCTCCCCCGGCGAAGGACCCGCCGCCGCGGCGGCCCGGCTCACCGGGCGCGCGGTGTCCGCAGAGCGGCCGCTGTCCGCAGCGCTCGCCCAGGTGACGCTCGACGGCGGGCGGACGGTCGTCGTCAAGCGGGCCGACGACCCGCGTGCCGTGCGCGCCGAGGCGGCCGGGCTGCGCTGGCTGGCCGACGCCGGCACCGTCCGCGTCCCCTTCGTACACGGGCACGACGAACGCTGGCTGGTGAGCGACCGGGTGCCCGGCGGCCCTCCCGGCGCACAGGCGGCCGCCCGCTTCGGCCGCGACCTCGCCGCCCTGCACGCGGCCGGCGCCCCCGCCTTCGGCGCCCCGCCGCCCGGCGGCCCGCGGGACGCCGCCATCGGCCTCGCCCCCCTGCGCAACGTGCCCGGCACCGACTGGCCGCACTGGTACGCCGAGCACCGCGTCCTGCCCTACCTGCGGAGCGCGGTCGACGCCGGTACGCTGCTGCCCGCGGAGGCGGCGGTCGTGGAGCGGGTCTGCGACCGGCTCCCCGGACTGGCGGGCGAGCCCGAACCGCCCGCCCGGCTGCACGGCGACCTGTGGAACGGCAACGTGCTGTGGGGCGCCGACGGACACGTCCGGCTGATCGACCCGGCCGCGCACGGCGGCCACCGGGAGACCGATCTGGCCATGCTGCACCTGTTCGGATGCCCGTACCTGGAGCAGGTCCTGGACGGCTACCGGCACGCGGCGCCGCTCGCCGACGGCTGGCGCGAACGCATCGGCCTGCACCAGCTCTTCCCGCTCCTGGTGCACACCGTGCTGTTCGGCCGCGGCTACGCCGAGCAGGCGCTCGCCGCGGCCCGCGCCGCCCTGGCCGGCTGACCCCGCCGCCCCCACCCGGCGCCACCCGCCCCCCGGGCCCCGGCGCCACCCGCCCCGTCGGCCGCGGCCCGTCCCGCACAGGGGGCCGAACGGACCCGTGCGACGGACTGGCGGCCCATGGTCCCGGCCCTCTCGGCGGCGGGAGGCTGACGGCAGAGAGAGGCAGACCGAGCGCAGGAGGTGCGCCCCATGCTTCTGCCCGTGATCGCCGGGGTCGACGGATCCCCCGAGAGTCTCGCCGCGGCCTGCTGGGCCGCCCGGGAGGCCGACCGGAGGAGGCTTCCGCTGCGCCTGGTGCACGCCTCGGATCCGCGCCCCCGCCGGACCGGCGGCGCCTTCGGCACCGCAGGACCGGGAGAGCGGGCCCGCAGCCCCCTGCGGCAGGCGCGGGACCGCGTCCGGGCCGCCTGCCCCGGCGTCCCCCTGGACGAGCAGCAGGCCGAGGGGGACGCGACCGCGGCCCTCCTGCGCGCCGCCGAGCAGTCCGAGATGCTGGTGCTGGGCTCGCGCGGGCTGAGCGGCTTCACCGGGTTCCTGGTCGGCTCCGTCGCGCTCGGCGTGGCCGCGCGGGCCCGGCGGCCGGTGGTCCTGGTCCGGGCCGGCGAGGAAGCCGCGGACGAGCACCTCCCCGCCGCCGGCGGGGGCGGCTCCACCACCACCCGGTACCGCGACGTGGTGCTCGGCGTCGACCTCGACGCCCCCTGCGACGAACTCATCGAATTCGCCTTCGAGTCGGCCCGGACGCGTGCCGCCCGGCTCCGGGTGGTGCACGCCTGGCAGCAGTCCTCCCCGTTCGGGCTCGGCCCCGGAGAGATCGGCCTGGTCGACGGCCCGCTCCGGGCACGGGAGTGGCACGGCTTCCTGACCGCCGTACTCCAGGTGTGGCGCGAGAAGTACCCCGAGGTGGAGGTCGTCGAGACGGTGACCGAGGGCCGGGCCGCCCATCCGCTGGTCCGGGCGGCCTCCGCGGCCGGCCTGCTCGTCGTGGGCCGCCACCTCACCGGCCGGTCTCCGGGCCCGCGCACCGGGCCCGTCGCCCATTCCGTCATCCAGCACGCCGGCTGCCCTGTCGCCGTCGTCCCCCACGAGTGAGAGGCCCCGAACCTGATGAGCACGCCCACCAAGTACGTGTACGCCTTCGCCGAGGGCGGCCGGGACATGGCCGCCCTGCTCGGCGGCAAGGGAGCCGGGCTGGCCGAGATGACCCGCCTGGGACTGCCCGTGCCTCCCGGGTTCACCGTCACCACCGAGGCCTGCAAGGTCTTCCTCGCCACCGGTGAGGAGCCGCCCGAACTCGGCATCGAGGCCGCCAGGGCCCTGGCCGGCCTGGAGTCCGAGATGGGGCGCGCCCTCGGCGCGCCCGACGACCCGCTGCTGGTCTCCGTGCGCTCCGGTGCCCGCTTCTCCATGCCGGGCATGATGGAGACCATCCTCGACATCGGCCTCAACGACCACTCCGTGGCCGGGCTGGCGAAGGCCGCGGGCGACGAACGCTTCGCCTGGGACTCCTACCGGCGCCTGGTGCAGATGTTCGGCCACACGGTGATGGGGGTCGACGGCGAACTCTTCGAGAACGCCCTGGCCGCCCACAAGGCGCGCCGCGAGGTGTCCGGGGACCACGAACTCGACTCCGGCGAGCTGATGCTGCTCACCGAGGAGTACAAGGAGATCGTCCGCCGGGTCACCGGGGAGGACTTCCCGCAGGACCCCGCGGAGCAGCTGGCCCGCGCCATCCGCGCGGTCTTCGACTCGTGGAACGTGGAGCGCGCCCGGGTCTACCGCCACCGCGAGCACATCCCCGACGACCTGGGCACCGCGGTGAACGTCCAGGCGATGGTGTTCGGCAACCTCGGCCACGACTCCGGCACCGGTGTCGCCTTCACCCGCGACCCGGCCACCGGGGAGCGCGGCGTGTACGGGGACTACCTCCCCGACGCGCAGGGCGAGGACGTCGTCGCGGGCGTCCGCGACGCGCTGCCGCTGACCGAACTCAAGACGCTGGACCCCCGCGCCTACGTCGAACTCGGCGACCATCTGCGCACCCTGGAGAACCACTACCGCGACCTGTGCGACGTGGAGTTCACCGTCGAGCGCGGCAGGCTGTGGATCCTTCAGACCCGGGTCGGCAAGCGCACCGCCGAGGCGGCCTTCCGCATCGCCCACGACCTGCGCGAGGAGCGCACGCTCGACGCGGACGAGGCACTGGCCCGCGTCGACGGCACCGCCCTGACCCGGCTGATGTTCCCCCGCTTCGACACCACCCCCGCCGACGTGCCGCTCGCCCGGGGGGTGCCCGCCTCGCCGGGCGCGGCGGTCGGCGTGGCGGTCTTCGACTCCGCCGAGGCGGCGCGGCGCGCCGCGGACGGCGAGGCCGTGGTGCTGGTCCGCCGGGAGACCACCCCGGACGACCTGCCCGGCATGATCGCCGCGCAGGCGGTGCTGACCAGCCGCGGCGGGAAGACGAGCCATGCCGCCGTCGTCGCCCGCGGCATGGGCAAGGTCTGCGTGTGCGGCGCCGAGGAACTCGACGTGGACACCGGCGCCCGCCGGTTCACCGCGGCCTCCGGCACGGTCGTCCACGACGGCGACATGATCTCCGTCGACGGCACCGCCGGCACCGTCCACCTCGGCGCCCTTCCGCTCACCGACTCCGACGTCGGACGCGCCCTGGAGACCGGCACCGCCACCGGTCCGCTCACCGCGGCGGTCCTGGACGGACTCGCCCACGCCGACGCCGTACGCCGCCTCCAGGTGCGGGCGAACGCCGACACCCCCGAGGACGCGGCCCGCGCCCGCGCGCTCGGCGCGCAGGGCATCGGCCTGTGCCGCACCGAGCACATGTTCCTCGGCGAGCGCAGGGAACTCGTCGAGGCGATGATCCTCGCTCCCGACGACGCGGCCCGTGCCGAGGCCCTCGCCGCCCTGCTGCCGCTGCAGCGCGACGACTTCACCGGAATCCTCGCGGCGATGGACGGGCTGCCGGTGACGATCCGGCTGATCGACCCGCCGCTCCACGAGTTCCTGCCCGACCGCACCGAACTCGCCGTGCGGCTCGCCGGGTCCGCGCATCCCGATCCGCACGAGCGCGAACTGCTCTCCGCGGTCGAGCGCATGCACGAGGAGAACCCGATGCTGGGGCTGCGCGGCGTGCGCCTGGGACTGGCGGTCCCCGGCCTGACGGCCATGCAGGTACGGGCCGTGGCCGAGGCGGTGGTGCGGCGCCTCCGGGACGGCGGTCGCCCGCGCGCCGAGATCATGATTCCGCTGGTCGGCACGGTCGAGGAGCTGCGCCTGGCCCGCGCCGAGACGGAACGGGTCCTCGCCGAGGTGGCGGCCGAGACCGGAACCCCGCTCGACTGCCCGATCGGCACCATGATCGAGCTGCCGCGCGCCGCGCTGACCGCGGGGCGGCTGGCCGAGGTCGCCGACTTCTTCTCCTTCGGCACCAACGACCTGACCCAGACCACCTGGGGGCTGTCCCGGGACGACGCCGAGGCCTCCTTCTTCCCGCTCTACCTCGACAAGGGCGTCTTCGAGGTGTCGCCGTTCGAGACGATCGACGAGCAGGGGGTGGGGAGGCTGGTGGAAATGGCCGTCGAAGCGGGCCGCGCCGCCAACCCGCGGCTGGAGACCGGCGTCTGCGGCGAGCACGGCGGCGACCCCGACTCGATCCACTTCTTCCACCGGGCGGGCCTGGACTACGTCTCCTGCTCGCCCTTCCGGATCCCGGCCGCCCGGCTGGAGGCCGGCCGGGCCGCCCTCACCGGGTCCGCGGAGGCCGGCGACACCCGGTGACACCGCACACCCGGTGACACCGCGGCGTGCGGCCCGGCCCGCCGGCCGGACCGCACGGCGACCCGCGGCACCCGCGACCCGCGGCACCCGCGACCCGCGGCACCCGCGACCCGCGGCACCCGCGACCCGCGGCACCCGCGACCCGCGGCACCCGCGACCCGCGGCGGCTCCGGACCGCACGGTGACCCGCGG
>NZ_JBJZOJ010000092.1:0-21918 GCF_047200655.1 Streptomyces sp. MS06 | reverse complement strand
CCCCTGCCCCCGGACCGGCGTCACCACCCATCCGGTGCACCGCCGCCGGGGGAGCGATCCCCCATCCAGACCGGAGAAGGACATGGGAATAACCGTAGAAACGCCACCACCCGCGCCCCCCGCCGGAAGGGGAGCCGGACCGGTCACCCGACTCGGTGACCGTGTCTTCTCGGGCCTGTCCCGGGGTTCCGGAATCCTGCTTCTCGTGATCATGGCCGCCATCGCGGCCTTCCTCACGGTCCGCGCCGTGGACGCCATCTCGAAGGACCACGGCAACTTCCTGACCAGCTTCGAGTGGGACGCCAACGCCAACCCGCCGGTCTTCGGCATCGCCGTCCTGCTCTACGGCACCCTGGTCAGCTCGGTCATCGCGATGGTCATCGCGGTGCCCATCGCGGTCGGTATCGCACTGTTCATCACGCACTACGCGCCGCGCCGGCTGGGCACCCCGATCGCCTACGTGATCGACCTGCTCGCCGCCGTGCCCAGCATCGTCTACGGCCTGTGGGGCGCGCTGTTCCTGGTGCCGCACCTGGAGGGGCTGACCTCCTGGCTGGACACCTACCTGGGCTGGACGGTCGTCTTCGACCAGACCAACCCCGGTACCGCCCCCCGGACCCTGTTCACCGTGGGCATCCTGCTGGCCATCATGATCCTCCCGATCATCACCAACGTCTCCCGCGAGGTCGTCCGCCAGGTCCCGCAGGCCCACGAGGAGGCCGCCCTGGCCCTCGGCGCCACCCGCTGGGAGACCATCCGCGTCGCGGTGCTGCCGTTCGCACGCTCCGGGATCATCAGCGCGTCCATGCTGGGCCTGGGCCGCGCACTGGGCGAGACGATGGCCGTGGCCACCGTGCTGTCCTCCTCCGACGTGCTGAGCGCACACCTGCTCGACCCGGGCGGCGGTACCTTCGCCGCGAACATCGCCTCACACTTCGGTGAGGCCACGAAGCTCGGCCGGGACGCCCTGATCGCCTCCGGTCTGGTGCTCTTCGTGATCACCCTGGTGGTCAACGGCGCGGCCCGGCTGATCATCGCCCGCCGCAAGGAGTACTCGGGGGCCAACGCATGAGCCACACCGTCACCCACCGGCGCCCGACCTCGGACGCCCGCACCCCGGGCAACGCGCTGGCGCACCGCCGCATGCCGCGTTGGGCGCTGCCGGCGATCGCGGTCGCCTCCGCCGTGCTCGGCGTCCTCGTCGGCACGGTCTGCGACCTGTCCAGCCACCTGCAGTGGGGGCTGATCGCACTGGTGCTGTTCGTCCTCGGCACCTACGGCACCACCGCGGTGCTGGAGGACCGGCGCCAGGCGAAGGACCGTGTGGCGACCAGCCTCATGTGGGCCTGCTTCATCATCGCCGTCGTACCGCTGTACTCGCTGATCGAGACGACCGTCGCCAAGGGCGTCAAGATGGTCGACGGGCACTTCCTGACCCACTCGATGGCCGGTGTGCTCTCCGGCGACGAGGGCGGCGGCGTCTACCACGCCATCATCGGCACGCTGGAGCAGGTCGGCCTGGCCTCCCTGATCGCCGTGCCGATCGGCGTGCTCACCGCGATCTACCTGGTCGAGTACGGCAGCGGCAAGCTGGCCCTCGCGGTCACGTTCTTCGTCGACGTGATGACGGGCATCCCGTCGATCGTCTCCGGTCTGTTCATCCTGGCCTTCTGGATCCTGGTGCTCGGGTTCTCCTACTCCGGGTTCGCCGGCTCGCTGGCCCTGGTCATCCTGATGCTGCCGGTCGTCGTGCGTTCCACCGAGGAGATGCTGAAGCTCGTCCCGAACGAGTTGCGCGAGGCGTCCCTGGCGCTCGGCGTGCCGAAGTGGCGCACCATCCTCAAGGTGGTCCTGCCCACCGCGCTGGGCGGCATCACCACCGGCATCATGCTGGCCGTGGCCCGCATCGCCGGTGAGACCGCTCCGATCCTGCTGCTCGTGTTCGGCAACCAGCTGATCAACAACGACCCGTTCAACGGGCCGCAGTCGTCGCTGCCGTTCTTCATCTACGAGCAGTACGTTCTCGGCACCGAGCAGTCCTACGACCGGGCCTGGGGCGCAGCGCTCGTCCTGATCGCCTTCGTGATGATCCTCAACCTGGTGGCCCGCGGCATCGCCCGCTGGAAGGCCCCCAAGACCGGTCGCTGACGCGACCACCAGCGACCGAACAGACTTCCTGGAAGTGAAGCAGTAACCATGGCGAAGCGAATCGACGTCAGCGGCCTGACCGCCTACTACGGCACCCACAAGGCGATCGAGGACATCTCGATGACCGTGGAGTCCCGCTCCGTGACGGCCTTCATCGGCCCGTCCGGCTGCGGCAAGTCCACCTTCCTGCGCACCCTCAACCGCATGCACGAGGTCACCTCCGGCGGCCGGGTGGAGGGCAAGGTCCTCCTGGACGACCAGGACCTGTACGGGTCCGGTGTCGACCCCGTCGCGGTGCGGCGCACGGTCGGTATGGTCTTCCAGCGCCCGAACCCGTTCCCCACCATGTCGATCTTCGACAACGTGGCGGCCGGCCTGCGGCTGAACGGCAGCTACCGCAAGAGCGAGCTCAACGACATCGTCGAGAAGTCCCTCCAGGGCGCGAACCTCTGGAACGAGGTCAAGGACCGCCTCGGCAAGCCCGGCGCGGGCCTGTCCGGCGGGCAGCAGCAGCGCCTGTGCATCGCCCGGGCGATCGCCGTGGAGCCGGACGTCCTGCTGATGGACGAGCCCTGCTCCGCGCTGGACCCCATCTCCACCCTCGCCATCGAGGACCTGATCGGCGAGCTGAAGGAGCGCTTCACGATCGTCATCGTGACGCACAACATGCAGCAGGCCGCCCGCGTCTCCGACCGCACGGCCTTCTTCAACCTCGCCGCCGTCGGGCAGCCCGGCCGGCTGATCGAGATAGACGACACCGAGCGCATCTTCTCCAACCCCTCCGTCCAGGCGACGGAGGACTACATCTCGGGCCGGTTCGGCTGAGCCGGGCCCCGGTCAGAACGCCTCGCGGTGCTGCATGGCGGTGCCACCGCGAGGACAGGAAGGGCCCGCTCTCCGGCTCCCGGAGAGCGGGCCCTAGCCCGTCGGCGCCGCGGCTCGTCGCGCCGGTGACGGATCCGGGGCCGCCGGCCGGTGGCGGCTATTCGGCGACCTCGGTGCGTTCCCACCAGCGGTAGACGGTCACCCGCCCTTCTTCGCGGTCCTGGTGGCGTGCGGTGACCCGGTAGTGCTCGTAGCCGCCGCGATGCGGGATCTTCAGCTCTTGTCCGGGCGGTACGACCGGCACGAGCGTGCCCGCCAGGTCGTCCGGCCCACCTTCGAGAAGTGCCTTGGCAGTCATATGTCCAGTGTTGTCAAGGCACAGCGGACCGCATCCCGAACGGGGTGCGGCCGGCCCCCGGGGCCTGTCCGGCGGATCAGGTCGCGGGGAGACCGCGGTTCTTCGCGGACACCGGTGAGCGGGGCTCGGCGCGTGCGGCTGCGAGGCTCGGGGGAGGGCTTCGACGCGGAGGAGGGCGTCGATACGGGGGAGTGCCGGCGACCGCCGGGGAGCGCCGGCGACCGACGGGGGGTGTCGGCGACCGACGGGGAGCGCCGGCGACCGACGGCGACGCCGCAGACGGGCGTGGAGAGCCCGGCGCGCGCGGCGCGCGCGGCGTGATCGGCGTGATCGGCGTGATCGGCGTGATCGGCGTGATCGGCGTGATCGGCGTGATCGGCCGGACGGGTTCTAGAGGAACACCAGGTTCACGATCCAGAAGCAGGCGGCCGCCACGACCGCCGCCGCGGGCATGGTGATGAACCAGCCCAGCACGATGTTCTTGGCGACGCCCCAGCGCACCGCGTTCAGCCGCTTCGTCGCACCGACACCCATGATGGCCGAGGTGATGACATGGGTCGTGGAGATCGGCGCCTTGAACAGGAAGGCCGTGGTGAACATGATCGAGGCGCCGGTGGCCTCGGCGGCGAAGCCCTGCGGCGGGTCCAGCTCGATGATCTTCCGGCCCAGGGTGCGCATGATGCGCCAGCCGCCCGCGTAGGTGCCGAGCGACATCATCACGGCGCTGACGACCTTCACCCACAGCGGGATCGGGGCGTCGCTGCTCTGCACGTCGGCGACGACGAGGGCCATCACCACGACACCCATGGTCTTCTGGGCGTCCTGGAGGCCGTGCCCGAGCGCCATGCCGGCCGCCGACACCGTCTGCGCTATGCGGAAGCCCCGTTTGGCCTTGTGCGGGTTGGACCGCCGGAAGATCCACAGGATGGCGCACATGACCAGGTAGCCGACGATCAGGCCGACGATCGGCGAGACCACCATCGGGATGACGACCTTGTCGAGCACGCCGGACCAGATGACCCCGGTCCCACCGGCCAGCGCAGCGCCGACGAGCCCGCCGAACAGCGCGTGCGAGGAGGAGGAGGGAAGCCCGAGGTACCAGGTCAGCAGATTCCACAGGATCGCGCCGATGAGCGCGGCGAACAGGATCCCCATGCCCTTGCCGCCCTCGGGCGTCTGGATGAGCCCCTTGCTGACCGTTTCGGCGACGCCGCTGCCGAGGAAGGCACCCGCCAGGTTCATCACGGCCGCCATCAGCAGCGCCGCGCGCGGCGTGAGGGCCCGCGTCGAGACGGAGGTGGCGATGGCGTTGGCCGAGTCGTGGAACCCGTTGGTGTACGTGAAGAAGAGCGCGACCCCGACGGTCGCGACCAGCGCGAAGGTGTCCATGGAAGGGTTCAGGACTCCTTGACCGCGATGGTCTCCACCGTGTTGGCCACGTGCTCGAAGGCGTCGGCGGCTTCCTCGAGGACATCCACGATCTGCTTCAGCTTGAGCACCTCGATGGCGTCGTACTTGCCGTTGAAGAGGTGGGCGAGCAGTTTGCGGTGGATCTGGTCGGCCTGGTTCTCCAGCCGGTTGACCTCGATCCAGTACTCGGTGAGGTTGTCCATGGTGCGCAGGTTCGGCATGGCCTCGGCGGTCAGCTCGGCCGCGCGGGCCAGCACCTCGATCTGCTGCTCGACTCCCTTGGGCAGTTCCTCGACGTTGTAGAGGACGACCAGGTCGACGGCCTCCTCCATGAAGTCCATGATGTCGTCGAGGGACGAGGCGAGGGAGTAGATGTCCTCGCGGTCGAACGGCGTGATGAAGGAGGAGTTGAGCTGGTGGAAGATGGCATGGGTGGCGTCGTCACCGGCATGCTCCGCGGCCCTCATGCGCTCCGCGATCTCGGCCCGGGCGGAGGTGTCCGCCCCGAGCAGTTCCATCAGGAGTTTCGAGCCGGTGACGATGTTGTCCGCGGACGCGGCGAACATGTCGTAAAAGCTCGTCTCCCTGGGGGTCAGACGGAAGCGCACGTGGGGTCCTCGGGATGCATCGGTTTCGGTCTGGCTGATGCTAGGCGCATCATCCGGCCACGGCTAACGGGCCGTCCCCCAGTGTCGCCCATGGGGCACGCTGATCGGCACGGGGGCCGACGACCCTTCTCTGCGGCAAACTTCGTTACTATATACCCGCCAGGGGTATATGCCCGATTTCCGCTCACCGGGAGGACGCGATGACGACCACCGAGGCCGGCGCGAGTGCGCCCTCCGACCCCGCGGAGACCGGAGCGACCGGGTCGGCCGGCACCGCCGGGGCCGCGGTGGCGCCCGACGCCCACCACGAGCACGGGGACGGGCACGAGGTGTACGGGTACCACGAGCAGAAGGCCGAGCACCTCAAACGCCTGCGCCGCATCGAGGGCCAGATCCGCGGACTGCAGCGGATGGTCGAAGAGGACGTGTACTGCATCGACGTACTCACCCAGGTCTCCGCCTCCACCAAGGGCCTGCAGTCCTTCGCCCTGCAACTGCTGGAGGAGCACCTGCGCCACTGCGTCGCCGACGCGGCCCGCAAGGGCGGCGAGGAGGTCGACGCGAAGGTGGAGGAGGCCACGAAGGCGATCGGCCGCCTGCTGCGCACGTGACGGAGGCCACGCGGGGGTCGGCCGTCTACCGGGGGCACGAAGGCGGTCGGCCGTCTAGCGGGGGCCATGAAGGCGGTCGGCCGCCTGCCGGAGGCCACGGCCGCTCGGCCGCCGGGCCCGCTCAGCCACCGGCGCCGGAGCCGCCCCTCTCCTCGGCGACCCGCAGCACCTCGTCGATGCTCTCCAGGCTCAGCCGGTCACCGGACGCGGCGGAGGCCGCGATGATGAGTTCACCGCAGAGCTCGATCTCGGCGAGAGCGACGTGGTCCTGGACTGCCGTACCGCCTACCGGAGCCATGTGCATCACCTCATCTCCGCCGTCACCGGCTTCCTAGGGTAGGAAACGGCCTACGCACCGCGCATGGCACGGAAGGGCTAGTTCTCGCCGCCCGCCGCCGCCCGCCTACTCGGCGATCTTCCCCTCGTAGATGTCCGCGCGGTCCGGCAGGGGCACTTCCACCCGTACCCCGAAGTCGAAGAGCAGCATGGTGGAGGCGACCGCCACGGGCTTCCTCTGCCGTCCGTTGACGAAGCTGAACCGGTGCCGCAGCTTCCGGACCCGGCCCTGCTCGTCGAGGTACGCGTCGAACGGCACCATAGCCGTCGCGAACCCCTTCGCCGCCGCTTCCAGCGGTTTCCTCCCGGCCCCGGACGCCTGCTCCGCCGCCGCCGCCAGGTCGGCGGTGCCGCGGTAGTGCAGCACCTCGATGCCGGCCACCTCGCCGCGCCCGACATACGTCGCCGAGCGGGTGCCGCGCAGCACCTCGGCGGCGGCGTACGGATCGGTGGCCCCGCCGGTGACCAGGTTCCCGTCGGACAGCTCGGCGGTGTCCACCCGCACCCACTTGTCGGCGGGCACGCCGGCCCCGCGGTTCTTCATGAACAGCGCGCCGGGAGCGAGCAGTTCCGTGATGGGCCGGTGCTCGCTCCGGCCCGCGGGATCCCTGGGCAGCACCACCGTCAGCCGCCCCAGCCTGTGCCGGAAGTCGTAGACGCCGGACCCGCGGATGGTGACACGGGTGCCGCCGGCCGCCATCTCCATCGACGTACTCGCCTTCGAGGTCCCCGCTTCCACCAGCCGGTCGGCCGCCTGCCGCAGGGCGCCGACCGGACTGCCGGCCGGCTCGGCGCTCCGGGCGGCGGACGCGCCGCCCGAGCACCCGCCGAGGCCGGCGCACCCGCACATCGCGAGCCCTGCCGCGAGCGCACCGTACCCGGCGCGACCGTGCCACCGCGTCCGCTGCTGGAACCGCTGCCGCTGAGCCATCGTCGTCCTTCCCCCGGTACGTCCGTCAAGGCCCCCGCCGCACCGGTTAACGACGGCTGAGTGCCCGCCGTCACGCACCCGCCGGGCCCCGACGGGAGTCCCGCGCCCGCTTGCTGGGTAGCGTGGTCGGCGTGACAGAGCAGGACGGTCCCGCCGCACCCGGCCGGGACCATCACACGTCCACCGTCGAACAGGGCCGCTTCTGCCTGGCCCGCTGCACCTGCGGCTGGCGCGGCCCGGCCCGCCGCGCCAGAAGCCTCGCGCGAGCGGACGCCGAAGGCCACACTCGGGCCACCGCCGCGGACACCCGGTAGGAGGGACCGCGGACCGGCCCCGCTCTCGGCGGCCGCACCTCACGCGCTCGGCCCGGGGCGCTACGCCCGCGTGGTGTGGCCGCACGGCGGGCGCCTGCCGCCGCCCCGCCGCCGCCCCGCCGCTCCCCGCAACGGTTCCCGCACGAGGACAGGGCCCGGCTCGTGGAACCCCGGCCCCCTTCCGCGCCGTCTCCAGACAGGACCAGGGCAGCCGGACGGGAAACGGGAGGCGCACGTGAACCGGCGCACATTCATCGGCGTGACCGCGGCAGGCCTCACCACCCTCGGTGCGGCGGCCGCCTGCGACGCGGGAGCGGACGCCGGCGGCACCGGCGGCGGCAAGGCGCCCTCGCCGCCGGCCGCGGGCTCCGCCGCGGCCGAGCCCGCCGCCGCGTCCCCTCCCTCCTCTTCCCCCGCTTCCTCCGCTTCCTCGCGTCCCTCCGCCTCGGCTCCCGCCGACTGGTCCGCGCTCGCCCACGGCCTCGACGGCTCCCTGGTCCGGCCCGGCGACGCCGACTGGCGGACCGCCCACCGGCTCTACAACACCCGCTTCGACGGTCTGAAACCCGCGGCCGTCGCCTACGTCGCGCACGCCGACGACATCCGCACCACTCTCGCCTACGCCCGCGCCCACCGCCTCGCGGTCGCCATCCGCAACGGCGGGCACTCCTACGCCGGCTGGTCCTCCGGCGACGACCGCCTGATCGTCGACGTCTCGAAACTGAACGGTGTCCGCGCCTCCGGCGGTACCGCCGTGGTCGGCGCCGGCGCGAAACTCATCGACGTGTACCGCGCGCTCGCCGCGAAGGGCACCACGATCCCCGCCGGCTCCTGCCCCACGGTCGGCGTCAGCGGGCTCGCCCTCGGCGGCGGCCACGGCGTCACCTCCCGGGCGTACGGGCTGACCTGCGACAGCCTCACGCAGGCGACCCTGATCACGGCCGACGGCCGGCAGATCACCGCCGACGCCACCGACCACCCGGACCTCTTCTGGGCGCTGCGCGGCGCCGGAAACGGCAACTTCGGCGTCGTCACGGAGCTCCGGTTCCGCACCCACCCGGCACCCCGGTCGGTCACGGCGTACCTGACCTGGCCCTGGTCGCGGGCGGCCGCGGTGGTGCGGGCCTGGCAGGAGTGGGGGCCGGACCAGCCCGACGAGATCTGGTCCTCGCTGCACCTGGAGAACGCCGCGGGCGGCAACCCCACCGTGTCCGTCGCCGCCTTCTCCCTCGGCGGCTACGGCGAGCTGAAGAACGCCGTCGACCGGCTCGCGGACCGGGTCGGCGCCTCGGCGGCCGAGGTCCTCCTGCGCCGCCGTTCGTACGAGGAGTCGATGGAGGTCTACGCCGGCTGCTCCTCGTTCCCCACCGACGCCCGGTGCCACCTGCCCGGGACCGTACCGGGCCACTCCCCGCAGGGTGGGCTGCACCGGGAGACGTACGCGGCCCGCTCCGACTTCTTCGACCGCTCGCTCTCCGCGGCCGGGACGCAGACGCTCCTCGCGCACATCGGGTCGGTCGGCGCCGGGAGCGGCAGCGTCACGCTCACCGCGCTGGGCGGCGCGGTCAACCGGGTCTCCCCCACCGCGACCGCCTTCGTGCACCGCCGCTCGCGCATGCTGGCCCAGTACATCGCGTCCTGGGAGGCGGGCAGGTCCGGTGCCGCGGCACGGTCCTGGCTGGCGCAGGCGCACGGGGCGATGCGGCCGCACGCCTCTGGAGCGGCGTACCAGAACTACACCGACCCCACACTGCGGGACTGGCGCACCGCCTACTACGGTTCGGCGGCGAGCCGCCTGGCCCGGCTGAAGAAGCAGTACGACCCGGACCGCTTCTTCCACTACCCACAGGCCCTTTGAGCACCCGCACGCTCCCCCGGCCCCACCACTCCTCGGGCTCCGCTGCGGCCCGGGGATGACCGGTCCCTCCGCCGGGTTCAGGCGGCCAGGTCCCGCTCCTCTGCTCCAACAGGCCGCTCCCGCCCGCTCCGCGCCCCCCGGGCCGACGGATCCGGCTCCGTCCGGGACGATCCGGCCGCGCTGCGGCTCCGCACCAGCCGGCCGGCCCGGGGCGACCGCCCGACCGTCCTCACCACCGGGGTGAGCAGCGCCATGGCGAGCGGGGACAGCAGCAGCGCCACCGCGGTGCCGAGCGCGAACCCGCCCACCACGTCCGTCGGATAGTGCACGCCCATGTAGACGCGGCAGAAGCCTTCCAGCAGCGCCAGCCCTATCCCGACGAGCCCGAACCTGCGGTGCGCCACGAACAGTCCGACCGCGAGGGCCATGGTGACGGCGGCGTGGTCGCTGACGAACGAGTAGTCGGTCTTGCCGGAGACGAGGACGTCCAGTCCCGGGTGGTCGCGGAACGGCCGGGGCCTGGCGACGAAGTCCCGTATCGGCACGTTCACCACGACCGCGAGGGCGGCCGCGAGCGGCGCCCACAGGAGCGCGGCCACGCCGGGGGCGGCGTCGCCGGCGCGCCGCCGCAGGGACCACCAGCAGGCGAGCACCAGCAGCACCACGGCGAGCAGCAGTCCGTACTCGCCGACGAACTCCATCACCCGGTCGAACCAGTGCGGGGCGTCCTTGGCCAGGCCGTTGATGTCGTAGAGCAGGTCGACGTCGGGGTTCGACCCGGATGCGGCGAGTCCAGCCATGGTGCTGCGGCCCCTTCGTCGTCCGTGGCGGCGCGCTGCTGCGCGCCGCGGCTGCCACCCCCGTGGTCGTAGATCCGCTCACGTCCCGTGCCGGGAGTCGTTCGGACGTCCGGCAGTCGTCGGCGGGTCGCTTCCGTCGCCCGCGCGGCTACGTCAACAGGAACGCACGGCCCGCGCCGATACGTTCCGCACTCCACGGAATGATCACGCAGACGTTATCGAAGAGAGACACATCCCCCCAGCTCAGGGGGGTGTTTCACGCTCCGCTCACGGCGTTCACACCGTTGTGGGCAGTGCTTTCGCGCCATCCGCGGTGACCCGTGTGGCGCCGAAGTAGTCGGGCGTGTCGACGGGGTCGAACCGGATCACGGCGCCGGTCCGCGGCGCGTCGATCATGTATCCGCCGCCCACGTAGATGCCGACGTGGTGGATGGCCCGCGAGTCGCCCAGGTCGTCGGAGAAGAACACCAGGTCGCCGGGGAGCAGTTCGGACCGACCCGGATGCGGCCCGGCGTTGTACTGGTCGTTCGCGACGCGCGGCAACGTGATGCCCACGCTCGCGTACGCGGCCTTCGTCAGCCCGGAGCAGTCGAAGCGCCCGCCCTGCTCGGGGGTTCCGTCGCCGCCCCACAGGTAGGGCGTGCCGAGCTTCTTCTGGGCGAAGTAGATGGCGCCGGCCGCCTGGCGGGACGGGTCCACCCGGTGGACGGGGGCGGCGAAGGACTTCTCCAGCGTCGTGATCGTGCGCACGTAGTCCTGCGTCTCCCGGTACGGCGGCACGCCCCCGTACCTGATGACCGCGTACGCGCCCGCGTTGTAGGCGGCGAGCATGTTGTGCGTGGCGTTGCCCGGCACCTCCCTGACGTACCGGGCGAGTTCGCAGTCGTAGGAGGCGGCCGAGGGGATGGCGTCCTTCGGGTCCCACACGTCCCGGTCGCCGTCGCCGTCCCCGTCGATGCCGTGCGTGGCCCAGGTGCCGGGGATGAACTGCGCTATCCCGAGGGCCTTCGCGGGGCTCCTGGCCTTGGGGTTGAATCCGCTCTCCTGGTAGAGCTGGGCGGCGAGCAGCGCGGGGTTCAGCGCGGGGCAGAGGTTGCCCCACTGCTGCACCAGCGCCTGATAGGCCGCCGGAACGGCACCCTTGGCCAACGACCGGGCGCCGCCGCCCACCCCGCCCACGAGGTTCCCGGCGATCACGTACACGCCGATGACGAGCAGCATCACGAACGACACGCACGCACCGGCGGCAGCGATGCCCACGACCCACGCCTTACGCACCGTCACCCGCACCTCGCCGCCCAGGAGTCCGTAGCCGCGCACATTTTATGGGCGGAGACCTACCCGAAGCGGACTGCTCCCACGTCAGCGGTGCGCGTCCTGCGGCTCATTGGCCGAATATCGTCCCCCGTGAGGGGTTGGCGTACCGCTCCCCCCTCCCGCGCCGGGCTTCCGCGAGCCGCCGCCCCCGAGACCCGCGGCACGCGGGGCGGGCCGCCCGGCACGCGCAATGCACAAGGCGGGCCGGCACGTGGGCCCGGCGCGCGGGCCCGGCACGCGAGCACGCGGGCGCGGGGGGCGGGGGCGCGGGGGGCGGGGGCGAGCTCGTTCAGGCCGCCTTCGCCTCGGCCGGGAAGCCCACGCCCGTCAGTTCCGCCGACGCCTCCCACAGTCGGCGCGCCGCCTCCGGGTCGCTCGCGGCCCGGGAGCGGCCGACCAGCGTCGGCGCTCCGCGCATCTCGCCCATGCCGTCGGGGCCGACGTAGCTCGCCCCCGGCAGGTCCCGCACCGCGGCGTACAGCGTCGGCAGCGCGCCGGCCTCGTCGGACTGGGCGAACAGGCGGTTGCCGAGCTTCAGGAAGACCCGGGCCGCAGGGTTGGCGGTGTGGCTCTGGAGGTTCGTGGCCGCGTATCCCGGGTGGGCGGCCAGGGCGCGGACGGGCGAGCCGGACTCGGTGAGGCGGCGCTGGAGTTCCAGCGTGAAGAGGAGGTTCGCCAGTTTGGACTGGGCGTAGGCGCGCTGCGGGGTGTAGTCGGCGTCCAGGTCGAGGTCGTCGAAGTGGATCACCGCGCCCGACCAGCGGTGGGCCCCGGAGGAGACCGTGACCACGCGGTCGGTCACCTGCGGAAGCAGCAGGTTGGTCAGGGCGAAGTGGCCGAGGTGGTTCGTGCCGAACTGCATCTCGAAGCCGTCGCGCGTCCGCTGCCGCGGCAGCATCATCACGCCCGCGTTGTTGACCAGCAGGTTCAACGGGCCGTCCCACGCCGATGCGAACTCGCGCACCGAAGCCAGGTCGGCCAGGTCCAGCCGGCGCACCTCGGTGCTGCCGCTCATCCGCGCCGCGGCGGCCCTGCCGCGCGCCTCGTCGCGCACCGCGAGCACCACATGCGCGCCCGCCCGCGCCAGCGCCTGCGCGGTCACGGAACCGATGCCGCTGTTGGCGCCGGTGACCACCGCCGTCCGACCGGAGAGGTCGGGCAGCGAGGCGGCGTTCCACCCGCCCCTCGGATTCTTCCTCAGATCAGCCATGCATCCAATGTAGACATCGACAACAATGCTGTCAACGACAACAATGCTGGCGCCGGCAACATCGCGTTACGATGGTCGACATGCCCGCGCCCCGCCCTTACCACCACGGAGACCTGCGCGCCGCACTACTCAGGAGCGCCGAACGGACCCTCCGCGAGAAGGGCGCCGCCACCCTCTCCCTGCGCGAACTCGCCCGCGACGTCGGCGTGAGCCACGCCGCCCCGGGCCGGCACTTCAAGGACAAGCGGGCCCTGCTCGACGAACTCGCCCTCACCGGTTACGAGCGGCTGATCAACGCGCTCGAGACCGCCGACGCCCCCGAGCAGCCCCTCGAACAACGCATGAGCGGGCTGGCACGGGCCTACCTCCAGTTCGCGATCGACCACCCCGAACTGCTGGAGTTGATGTTCGCGCGCAAGCACGAACCCGACACCCCGGACGGCTCCGACACCTCGGACAACTCCGACATCTCGGAAGGCTCCGACACCTCCGACCGGTTCGCATCCGCCGTCGACCGCTCCATCGGCTCGCTCACCCGCCTCGTCGCGGACGCGCAGGAGCGCGGCGAGATCGTCCCCGGCGACCCCGAGCGCATCACCACGGTGATGGCCGCCAGCCTGCACGGCCTCGCCGCCCTCGTCGCCGCCTGCGCCCTGCCGCCCGACGAGGCACTGTCCGGACTGGACGAACACGTGCACCACCTGCTCCACGGCCTCACGCCCCGCTGACCCCCGCCCGCGGGCAGCGAAACCCGCACCACGGACCGCGCACCGCTCCGCCCGACTGACGGAACCTCACCCTCCGTACGTCGCAGGCGCCCACCGCATGCACCCGGCACCCGCACCGGACCCGTCGCGCTCCGCTGCGCCCTGCTGCGCCCCTGGCGCGCGCCGGACACCGTGCGAAAATCGTGACACCCGCTCACCCTCTCACCCGCTCACCCGACCGGCCGCCACCACCGCCCCGACCACGGAAGAGACTCAACGACCCAGCCACCCGAAGGTTTCGCCGGGACGCCCTCAGGCCTCGTTGCCCGGCGTGACCTGCCGTGATACACAGAGTGACGATACGACCCGTCATACACCGAATCGCCTCCCCCTTGGGGCCCGAAGCGATCCGGTGACAAGGTGTTCGTGCGAAACCTGCCAAACAATGCCGCCAAGTCGACATGCGGCAGCGGATTTGTCGGCGACAATGAGGCTGACCTCTGCACCCCGCAGAGGGCTGCGGAACTACCCAACAGGGGCGGTGACTTACATGCTCTTTGCAGCCGACAAGGGAGACATCAACACGATCATCGGCGGGATCGCTCCGGACTGGGGCCCCTTCGGCAGCCTGGGCAACGAAGCCAAGGTGATGATCGAGGTCGTGATGGCCGTCGCCATCCTGCTCTGTCTCGGCATCGCCGTCTGGGGCGCAGCGAAACAGCGCATCGGCGCCACCGCACTCCGCGACACGTTCAGCGCGGAACAGGGCAAGGGCCTCATCATCGCCGGCCTGACGGGCGTCTTCATCATCGGCTCCCTCGGCACCCTGTTCACCATCGTCTACGGGATGGCCGTGTAACCCCGCGCCGCCGCACGGCTGCCCGCCCCACCGTCCTCCCCGGCCGCGCCCCCGACCGGTCCCCTCCACTCCACCCGCCCGTCGTGCCCACCGGCTGAGGTTGCGTTTCCCTGATGTCGAGTCACCACACCGCGCCCGCGCGGACGCCAGCACGACTACCGTCGTACTCCTACGGGTCCCACGTGTCTCCGCACCACGTCGAGGGGGCGTACGCGGCATGAGTCTCGGCGACGACCACGCCTACGGCGATCCCGCCCGCAGCACCTCCGACGGCTACCGCGGCACCGGGCAGACCCGCATCCGCCTCCCCGAAGGCGACCCCTACGGCGGCGCCCGCCGCAACGGCCGCTCGTCCTCCCGGAGCATGGTCGTGGTCGTCGGCGTGGTGGTCCTCCTCATCTCCGCCATCGCCTTCGCGAACCGAGGCGGGGGCGACTCGCCCTCCGGGGGCGGAGACGGGGCCAAGCCGAAGACGGCGGCAACGGCGGCCACCGGCACCCAACCGGTCCGGTCCAAGGCCGGGGGCATCCCGACCGGCTTCGCCCACAACCAGCAGGGAGCGCAGAGCGCGGCGGCGAACTATGCGGTGGTGCTCGTCTCTGCCGACATCCTCAAGCCTGCGGCACGCAGGGGGATCATCCAGCAGGTCTTCGTGGCCGACGAGCAGGCCGCGCTCGCGGACAAGTTCAGTCACGCCTACTCCAAGGACTTCCTGAGCAAGCTCGGACTGGATGAAAACGGCAATGCCAGTGCCGGTCACACGTACGTCTCGCGCACCGTGCCCGTCGGTACGAAGCTCACGGACTATTCCGGGGCCAAAGCAACGGCGGAGGTCTGGTGCACCGGGCTGTACGGCACGGCAGGCGAGGACTCGACCAATCCGGTCACCAGCGACTGGTTCACCATGACGCTGCAGATGAGCTGGGCGGATGGTGACTGGAAGGTCGACAACTTCTCCCAACGGGACGGGCCCGCACCCGTGCCCGGTGATGAAAAGGCGTCCAGCGCCGACGAGATGGCCAAGGCCGTCGAGGAGTACGGAGGGTTCACTTATGCCAGGTAGCCCGCGTCGCGGACTCAAGGCCGCCGCCGTTCTCACATCTGCGCAGACCGCAGTCCTGCTGCTCGCGACTCGAGCTGTGGCGGCACCCTCCCCGTCGCCATCGGCATCCGACGACAGGTGCGACCTCATCGTCGGCCCAGCCAAGGACTACTGCGAACAAGGCAACAAAGCCCACGACGGCTCCCTCACCACGCCGTCCACCACCGACACCCTCGACCCCCTCTCCTCCCTGGCCAAGGGCTGTGCCGAGGCGGCTTCCTGGACCGTGGACAAGCTCAGCGAAGCGGTGAACCAGACGGCGAGCGTCGACTTCACGAACGTGAAGTTCCTCCAGCAGTACGCCATCGTCTTCGCGGCGTCGGCGATCCTCACCCTGGTGCTGTGGCTGCTGGCGGTCGCGAAGCGGGCCGTGCGCGGGGTGCCGTTCACGACGGCGGTCAGCGAGGCGGTCGGTTTCCTGTGGCTCACCGTGCTGGCGTCGGCGTTCACCCCGCTGATCCTCTACACGGTCGTCTCGGCGACGGACGGTGTCAGTGACGTGCTGGCGTCGGCGACCGGGGACCAGACGGGCCCGTTCTTCGGGACGTTCTCCGCGGCGCTGGCGAAGGGCAACGGCATCGGCGGTGGCCCGATCATGCTGATCCTGGTGTCGCTGGTGTCGATCCTCGCCGCCGGGGTGCTGTACCTGGAGCTGTTCCTGCGGGCGGTACTGCTGTACGTCGGCGCGCTGCTCGGTGTCGTCGTCTACTCGGGGCTGGTCGACAAGAACCTGTGGGGGCACGTCCGCCGCTGGGCCGGGATCATGATCGCGGTGATCCTGGTGAAGCCGGTCATCGTGATCGTGCTGGGGCTCGCCGGCGCGCTCAGCACGGACGGCGGCCCGGACTCCCTGGCCGCCGTCGTCTCCGGACTGGCGATCATCCTGCTGGCCATCTTCGCCAGCGGCATGATCTACCGCTTCGTCCCCGGCTTCGGCGACGAGATCGCCAACTCCCGCAACAACCGCATCATGCAGGGCGCCGAGAGCAAGGCCGCCGCCGTGATCAGCTCCCCGGCCTCGCTGGTCGCCCAGGGCATCAAGACGCACAGTTCCCGCGCGGACAGCAACGGGGGCGCATCGCAGGGCGCCGCCGGCGGCGCCGGCCGCCCGGCCAACCCCGCCTCCGGCGGTGTCGCCGCGCACAGCTCCCGCCCCTCGAACGGTGGTGGCGGCGGACCTGTCCCCTCCGCCGCACCCCCGCCCCGCTCCAGCACCGGCGTCAACACACCCCATGCCGGCAACACCCGCAACAGCAGCACCAAACGCACGGGAGGTGAAGGGCGTTGACGACCGAGTCCCACGTGTCCCATCCGGTCACGCCCCGCCGTTCATATCTGATCGGCCGCGCCCGGCCGAACGCGATCGTCGGCCGCAACCGCGAGACCGGCGAGATCGCGCTGATCATCGTGGGCGCGTTCCTCGGCATGATGTGCGGGCTCCTCGTTCCGGTGCTCCCGCTGCGCATCGTGTCCCTCACCGGCTTTCCGCTGCTCGGACTCGCCATCGTGTACGTGCCGTACAAGCAGCGCACGTTCTACAGGTGGTTCGAGATCAACCGCAGCTACCGCCGCACCGTGCGCCGCGGCGCCGGCTACCGTTCCGCGGCGGCGGAGGCCGGCACCCGCCTCGACGGACGCGAGGTCGAGGTCGGCCCGCCGCCGGGCATCGGCCGGATCGGGTGGCTGGCCGCGCCGTTCGGCCCGGACGAGATCGCGGTTCTCCTGCACGCCGACCGCAGAACCGTCACCGCAGCCATCGAGATCGAGGGCCCCGGTGTCGGCCTGCGCGACTCCGAGGACCAGGAGGCCCTCGTCGACCGGTTCGGCACGCTGCTCAAGCACGTGGCGAACGGCGACGGGTTCGTCACCCGCCTGCAGATGCTCGCCCGGACCCTGCCCGCCGACCCCGACGCACACGCCAAGGACGTCGCGATGCGCGGCGACGACAGGTCGCCGCAGTGGCTGCGGCGGTCCTACGACGAGTTGCAGTCCATGGTGTCGACCAGCAGCGAGCAGCACCGCGCCTACCTCGTCGCCTGCATGCACTACACCCGCGAGCTGGCCGCCGAGGCGCACGCCATGTCCCGGGGCGTGCGGTCGTCCCGGGCGGGCCGGCACGGGATCGACCGGGACGCGGGCCTCGCCGTCGTCATGGCCCGCGAGCTGACCGACATCTGCTCCCGGCTGCAGGAGGCGGACATCCGGGTGCGCCAGCCTCTCGGCCAGGGGCGGCTGGCCTCCCTCATCCACTCCATGTACGACCCGGACCACCCCATCGACCACCTCCAGGCGATGACGCAGCGCAACGCCTGGCCGGCCGAGCTGGACGCCGTGGAGCCGACCTACCTCCAGGCCAAGACCCGCGAGTCCGCGACCCGCGCACCCTGGTGCCACGCCACGGCCTGGGTGAAGGAGTGGCCGATGACCCCGGTCGGGGTGAACTTCCTGGCACCGCTGCTGGTGCACACCCCGGACGTCATCCGCACCGTGGCCGTGACGATGGACCTCGAACCCACCGAGGTCGCGATCGAGCGCATGCTGACCGAGAAGACGAACGACGAGGCGGAGGCCTCCCGCGCCGCCAAGCTGAACCGCACGGTCGACCCCCGGGACGTGGCCGCCCACTCCCGCCTCGACCAGCGCGGCGAGGACCTCGCGAGCGGCGCCGCCGGAGTGAATCTCGTCGGCTACATCACCGTGTCCTCCCGTTCTCCGGAGGCGCTGGCCCGCGACAAGCGGACGATAAGGGCCTCGGCCGGAAAGTCGTACCTGAAGCTGGAGTGGTGCGACCGCGAGCACCACCGTGCGTTCGTGAACACCCTCCCGTTCGCCACCGGAATCCGAAGGTAGGGGCTGATGCGCTGATGCGGGACCCGCTGTCCGTCCTGACGGACGCCTTCACGTCCTTCCTGTTCGGGAAGGTCGAGACGACCCGGCTGCCGGTGCGTACCTCCACGGGCCAGGCGCAGGCGGTCTACCTGCCCACCGCCGCGCCCGGACTCGGCGACTCCGGTGTCATCATCGGCCGCGAGGTGTACTCCGGCAAGGGCTACGTCTACGACCCCTTCCAGCTGTACGGGCAGCAGCTCCCCGCCCCGCACTGGCTGGTCCTCGGCGAGTCCGGCAACGGCAAGTCCGCGCTGGAGAAGACGTACGTGCTGCGTCAGCTCCGCTTCCGGGACCGGCAGGTCGTCGTGCTGGACGCGCAGGGCGAGGACGGGGTGGGCGAGTGGAACCTGATCGCGCAGGAGCTGGGGATAACGCCGATCCGGCTGGACCCGACGGCGGCGCTGGACCACGGGATCCGGCTCAACCCGCTCGACCCGTCGATCACCACGACGGGCCAGCTGGCGCTGCTGCGCACCATCATCGAGGTCGCGATGGGGCGCGGACTGGACGAGCGCTCGGGTTTCGCGCTGAAGGTCGCCCACTCGTTCGTCAACGAGACGATCGTCGACCGGCAGCCGGTCCTGACCGACATCGTGGAGCAGCTCCGGCATCCCGAGCCGGAGTCGGCGGAGGCGATGAACGTCGCCATAGACGACGTGCGGGCCTGGGGCCTGGACGTCGCCCTGGTCCTGGACCGACTGGTCGACGGCGACCTGCGGGGCATGTTCGACGGCCCGACGACGGTCGGCATCGACCTGGACGCGCCGCTGATCGTCTTCGACCTGTCGCACATCGACCGGAACTCCATCGCCATGCCGATCCTGATGGCGATCGTCGGTGTGTGGCTGGAGCACACCTGGATCCGCCCCGACCGGAAGAAGCGGATCTTCCTGGTCGAGGAGGCCTGGCACATCATCAACAGCCCGTTCGTGGCCCAGCTGTTCCAGCGGCTGCTGAAGTTCGGGCGGCGGTTGGGCCTGTCGTTCGTTGCGGTGGTCCACCATCTGTCCGACGTCGTCGACGGCGCCGCGGCGAAGGAGGCGGCGGCCATCCTGAAGATGGCGTCGACCAGGACGGTCTACGCCCAGAAGGCCGACGAGGCGCGGGCCACGGGCCGGGTGCTGGGTCTGCCGCGCTGGGCCGTGGAGATCATCCCGACCCTCACTCCGGGCATCGCGGTGTGGGACGTCAACGGCAACGTCCAGGTGGTCAAGCACCTCGTCACCGAGACGGAGCGGCCGATCGTCTTCACCGACCGGGCGATGACCGAGTCCTCCAGCGACCGGCAGGACGACGCACTGCACGCCGCGGAGCGGGAGGCCGAGGAGCGGGCGGCGGCGTTCATGGAGCAGCACCTGGCCGACCTGGGCGGTTCGTCCGAGTCGACGGTGGCCTAGACGAGGCGGAGGGGGTGCCATGGGACCGGTGACGCCGGGCGCGGGCCACGACCGGGACGGTTGGGGAGACCGGAGAGGGCCGGGCCGGGGAGGTTCCGGCCCCGGCGGCGTCCCGGACGGGCTGCTGGTCGGGATACTCGCCTTCCTCCTGGGCATGACCCTGCTGGTGTGGACGGCCACCGGCCTGTCCGGGTGGTTGGCGCACGGCGCCTGGCCGGACGGGGTGTCGTTCACCCGTACTCCCCTGGCGATGCGCCACCTCATCGGGCAGCCGCACGACGTGGCGGGCGCCTGGCCGGGCACCCCGCAGCGGCAGCTCTCCGGGTACGGCCTGTTCTGGGGCCTGTTCCTGGGCCAGTTGATGGTGCTGTTCGTGCTGACGGTGTTCGCGATGGGCACGCTGGCCCGCTGGCGGACGGGCCGGGCGAGACGCCGGGCGGAACGGATCGCGGCATGGCAGCAGGCGACGCCGGCGGCCCCCGGTCGGCCGGAGCAGCCGGCGGAACGCGGGCGGCCCGAACCGACGGTGCAGGAGGCACCGGCTCGGCCGGCGGCGCCGGCGCCCTCGGGAGCGCCCGGGCCTTCGGGGACTCCCGCTCCGGTGTACGAGGACGTCCCGGCTCCGCGCGCCGCACCGGTGCCGGAGGGGCCCGCACGGCTGTTCGCCGGCGCGGGCGCCGCCGGACGGTGGGAGGGAGTCGTGGTCGACACGCGGGACGGCCGCCGGGTGACCGCGGCCCAGGCGGTACGGGACGCCGAGGGCCCCGCCGTCGTCGTCACCTCGAACCCGGTTCTCTGGCAGGACACCAAGGACGCCCGCGCCAAGCTGGGCCCCGTCCACCTCTACGATCCGGCGCATCTCTGCGAGACCCCGGCCCGCCTCCACTGGTCGCCGGTCACCGGCTGCGAGGACAAGCAGACCGCCGCGGGACGGGCCGCCGCGCTGCTCGCCCCGGTCCGTCCGACCGCCCGTCTCGACCAGGCGGTGGCCGATACCGCTGAAACGCTCCTGCGGTGCTGTCTGCACGCCGCCGCGGTGGACGGCCGCACGGTCCGGCACGTCCACCGCTGGGCCCAGGGCACTCAGGTCCAGGAAGCCGTACGGATCCTGCGTACGCACCCGAAGGCGGTCTCCGGTGCGGCGGGCGAGCTGGAGGCCGCGCTGACCGCGCACCCCGAACGCCGGGACATCGCCCAGGAGCTCGCCGGCCGCGCCCTGTCGGCACTGTTCACGGTGAACGTCCGCGAGTCCTGCACACCCAATCGAACTGATGCGCTCGCCATGGATTCCTTCGTGCACGAGGGGGGCACGCTTTACGTGGTGGGTGAATCCATCGAGGACCCCAGGACGAATCCCGGCTCGATGCCACTCCTGACGGCCCTCCTCTCCGACGTGGTCGAGCGCGGCCGGCGCATGGCCGAACGGTCATCCTCCGGTCGGCTCGACCCACCACTGACGCTGGTGCTCGACGATGTCGCCGCCGTGGCTCCGCTTCCCGGACTCCCGGAGCTGCTGGCCACCGGGGCGGACCGGGGCCTGCCGACGCTGGTGCTGCTGCGGTCGCGGGAGCAGGCCCGCAGCCGCTGGCCGCAGGACGGGTTGCCGGTGTGACGCGGTTGCCGGTGCGACGGGGTCAGCCGGGTTCGGCGGGCCGCCGGGCCGGTGCGAGGACGAACTCCAGCTCGGATTCGCCGGAGCCCGGAAGCGGCACCGTCACCCCGCTGGGCTCGAATCCCGCTTTGCGGTAGAAGGCGAGGGCGCGGGCGTTGTCCTGGTGGACGATCAGCCGCACCCGTTCCAGTCCGATCCTCCACGACCAGGTGACGGCCGCGTCGAAGAGCGCTCCGGTCAGGCCGGTACCCCGGTGGTGGGGGTGTACGAAGACTCCGACGACGTGCCCCTGCCGTTGCTCGACGGGGAATCCGGCCCAGTCCGTGGTGCCCGCCTCCTCGACGAGCACCGTCGCGGTCCCGATCCACGCGCCGTCGGCCGCCACGGCCACGAACTGGCGTGCGTCGGGGGATCTTTCTCCGGCGCCGGCCGCGCGCTGCTGCCAGTAGGAGTCAGGTCGGGCCGCGGCCTTCTCGTACGTGTCCAGGAAGGCGAGGTGTGCCAGCGGGTCTCGCAGGGAGGCCAGCCGCAGCTGTTTCACCTCGGCCCACTCCTCGGCGCGCACGGGACGGATGACGTAGTCCGTGGAAGAGCTCATGACGGCAGAGTAGTCAGCATCCAGAAAT
>NZ_JBJZOJ010000091.1:0-23873 GCF_047200655.1 Streptomyces sp. MS06 | reverse complement strand
TTGCTCATCGAGGACTTGAGAGGTCATCGATGAGCAACGGAGCTTCGTCCGTCTCGGACACGGGCCCGCTGACCAGCGCAAACGCAAGATCAACTAACCTTGCAACAGCCCTGGTCGTCGGGGTTCGCAATAAAACGACAGGAAAAGTCTCGATCCGTACTGCGGTGAACCACGACGGGGAAGCTCCCGATAGCTGGTCGCAGTGGGCCAAGGACGCTTTCGTGCAGGGCGAGGGCCACGCAGAGACGACCATCCTGAATGGCCTAAGGGCTGTCCCGTAAATGATCTTTGGTGTGCTGGGTGACCTGCTTGTTCCTGTGTCACCCGGCAAGTGCGAGGTTGTGCATTCGTGCGATGCCGAGCATGGCGTGGTGGATGCCGTCGCCTTTGAGACGGCAGTCGCGGAGGATCTTCCAGGTCTTCATGCGGGCGAAGACGTGCTCGACGCGGGCGCGGACCTTTCGGTGGGAGGCATTGTGCTCCTCTTTCCAGGCCGGCAAATCGCCCCGGCCGGGTTCGCGGCGGTGCGGAATGACCAGTCCGGTGCCGCGGTAGCCACCATCCGCGATGACCGTGGTGCGGCCGACTGCGTCCTTGGCGCCGGACAGCTCCCAAGCCTTGCAGTCGTTGCGGTTGCCGGGCAATGGGCGGCCGACCGTGACGATCAGCCGAGTGTCGGCGTCGATGACGACCTGGTGGTTGGTGGAGTATCGGTAGTTCTTCGACTGCTCGGCGACCTGATGGTCGCGGGTGGGGACCAGGGTGCCGTCCACGATCAGCACGGTGTCCTTGCGGAACCGCTTGCGTTACTGGAGGGCGAGCGCGGGTCCGAGGTGGTCGATGATCCGGTCGGCTGCGGACTTGGACACCCCGAACAGCGGCGCCAGTTGGCGCAGGGTCAGGTTCGTCCGCCAGTACGCGGCGACCAGCAGCACTCGGTCCTCCAGCGGCAGACTCCACGGCCGGTCCCTGCGTATAGGATCTGCCCCCTCGCGCCGGAGCGCGGCGATCAGCTTGCCGAACTGACGCGGGCTCAGGCCGGTGAACGGGGCTATCCAGGACGGCTTTGACGCCGTGATGACACCAGACACCGCAAGATCGTCCCATCCGCCCGGAGCCCCGACGTACTGGAGATCGCTGCCTGCCGGAATCTCGCTGGGCGGTCTCCTCATCGGCCGGTACCGTGCGGGTCAGGATCAGGAGGTGGGCTGGTGCGTCCAGTGCTGTTGGTGGATGTGGACGGACCGCTGAATCCGTATGCCGCGAAGCCGCATCGACGTCCCGAGGGATACGAGACGCACCGGCTGCTGACGCCGCGCTGGGAGACCGCCGAGCGGCGTCGGCTGACAGAGTGGGGGCTGCCGAACAAGCCGGTGAAACCGCTGCGTGTGTGGCTCAACCCGAATCACGGCCCGGCGTTGGACGCGCTTCCCTTCGACCTGGTGTGGGCGACGACGTGGGAGGAAGAAGCCAACGCCTTCGTCGCACCGGTACTGGGATTGCCCGAGCTGCCCTTCATCGCCTGGTCCTCGCCGCGCGCCGAGCCCGGCGGCGGTGTGTTCTGGAAGACGCCGGAGATCGTCGCGTGGGCCAAAGGCCGGGCGTTCGCTTGGATCGACGACGAGATCACAGAGGCGGATCGTGCCTGGGTGAACGAGCACCACGACGGTCCCGCGCTACTGCATCGGGTCGACCCCCGATCCGGCCTTGCCAACAACGACTTCGCCGCGCTGACGGCATGGGCGACCGGCCTGGACTGAATCCAGAACCAATCGAAAGAGTCTGCAGTGCGGTTCCGCACGATCATTACGGGACAGCTCTTAGCTGACGACGAAGAGATCGCGTTCGGTGCGGCTTCCCGCAATGTCTGCTGGAGCTGTCACTCGGCACTATCGTCGGACCCAGAACTCGTCATTGGTGGCCCGAAATTCCCCGGTGGTCCGAAAGCTTCACCGTTCCGGATGTTCTGGCGGGAGAGCTGATCAGGTCAATTCTCTGCTAGGGATGTAGGATGAGCTGGTGCGCGCGGCTAGAACTCCGCCCGCACCAGCTCTGTTTAGCGGTCTGAATCAGGGGTGCTGAGACATGTTTCCTCAGGTCGGCAGCGAAGTCATTGTCTCCTGCGAGCCAGCAAGCGCTCGAGTCGCCGCGGTGAGCGCTCGGTACATCACGCTGGAATGGCCTTGGAGAGTGATCGACAACTCCACGAATTTTCGATGGAGTGGAACAGTTGCACTTCCTCATGGCGAATTTAGCGAGGAATGGGTTCCGTACCAGCTCGAACCGGCGGCGTCCGAGCTTCGCGTGGGAGACGTCTGTGCGGTTTCCATTCCGCCGATGCGCCTCCATGTCGGGCATTACGAAGAATATGATCCTCCACGCAATCTAGGCTGGATTCCCGCGCCCATCGCTGGCATCTACGTGGTCCCACCGGAGAACTCGGAGCAGGAGGATGCGGGGTGCATGCTCTATCTGGGAGGTGCTGATCCCATTCGCGTGGACCCGGTCGAGGATTGAGGATTGTACATTCGGTGACGCGCCTGGCGTTGACAGGGGTATGGGGTCTGCTGAGTACAAGTAGGGGCGGAGTTATTTGAGGGAAATGTCAGGGGGTCCCGTATTTCCGCTACCGATAGCCGACCCTGACGAAAGCACGTGCCAGACTGATTCCGCTCTGATGGGATAGCCGGTGACGGTGACCCAGGCGCTTGACGGCAACATCTGTACGGTGATCGGTGTAAGTCCCGATCAGGAAGCGGAAGTTGATGACCGACGTGAGTGTCACCGAGACCGAGGGCCGGGCAGAAGAGCCAGCAGCCGGTGTGGATGACGAGCTGGTCGCCCGGCTGGTGGCGCGGGCCCAGGCCGATGGGCTGCGGCTGACGGGCGAGAGAGGTCTGCTGCAGCAGCTGAACGGGTGCTGGAGCCCGCCCTGGAGGGCGAGCTGACCGACCATCTGGGCCACGAGCACGGCGAGAAGTCCGAAGGCGGGCGGGAGAACTACCGCAACGGGCGCCGGGCGAAGACGGTGGTCACCGAGGTCGGCCCGGTCGAGATCGAGGTTCCCCGGGACCGGGCGGGCACGTTCGAGCCGATGCTGGTCAAGAAGCGGCAGCGGCGGCTCGGTGGGATCGACGAGATGGTCTTGTCGCTGTCCGCCAAGGGACTCACGCACGGGGAGATCTCCGCACACCTCGCCGAGGTCTACGGCACCGAGGTGTCGAAGCAGACCATCTCCACGATCACCGACAGCGTGGTCGCCGGCATGCTGGAATGGCAGAACCGGCCCCTGGACGCGGTGTATCCGGTGGTCTTCATCGACTGTGTGCACGTCAAGGTCCGGGACGGGCAGGTCGCGAACCGTCCTGTCTATATGGCGCTGGCCGTGACCGCCGAGGGCACCCGCGACATCCTGGGCCTGTCGGTCGGCGACGGCGGCGAGGGCGCCAAGTACTGGCTTCAGGTCCTCACCGAGATCAAGAACCGGGGGTGCAGGACGTCCTGATGCTGGTCTGCGACGGGCTGACCGGACTCCCGGACACGGTGAACACCGTCTGGCCTGCGACGATCGTGCAAACTTGCGTCGTTCACCTGCTCCGCAACAGTTTCAAGTACGCGGGCCGCCAGGACTGGGAGAAGATCGCCAAGGCCCTCCGCCCGGTCTACACGGCACCGACCGAGGAGGCCGCCATGGAGCGGTTCCTGGAGTTCTCCGAGGAATGGGGAGCGAAATACCCGGCCATCGTGCGGTTGTGGGAACGCGCCCGGGCGGAGTTCGCCCCCTTCCTCCAGTTCGACGTGGAGATCCGCAAGATCGTGTGCACGACGAACGCAATCGAGAGTGTGAACGCCCGGATCCGCAAGGCCGTCCGCGCCCGCGGGCACTTCCCCACCGAGCAGGCCGCCCTCAAGTGCGTCTACCTCGCGGTCATGAGCCTGGACTCGACCGGGAACGGCGCGAAACGCTGGACCAGGCGATGGAAGCCGGCCCTCCAAGCCTTCACATCGCCTTCGACGGCCGCCTCACCGCGACCCAGCGGTAACAGCCAACCCACGAGTTACACCACTCGCTGGACACACCCGGGTCAGGCGGCGGCCTCGTTCGGTGCCGTGCCCACCAGGTTTGCCGTTCGGTCCGCCAGCCCGAAGGCTCAATCGCCAGGCGAAACGCTCAGTTGCAACGAGTGAACACCATGAGTTTCTGATCAATAAGTCTCAAAAGCCCGACTCCTTCGCCTGGCTCCCGGTCGCGGACCGATACTGGATCTTGTACGGCTGAGGACACTTCGCTCCACCGCGACCGCGATGCTCACACTCCTCGAAGAACCCCCCGTCCCACGAGCCAGGGGTCATGACTTGCTGACCTCGCGGCCGATGCTGACAGGTTGCTGATCGTCAGCAACCCAGACCTTTGCTGAGCTACGCAAATGAGTGCACGGTCCCTCCAGGAGGAGCTCGCACAGGCTCGCGGGTGCGGCCGATCCAGTTCCGGCACATAGCGGGACTGGGCGGAGGGCACCCGCTTCGGCGAGGTCAAGGGCTACGACGCGCCTCGCTGGTTGCTTCCGAGCTGCCGCCCGTGCCTCTCAAGCCGCGGAGAAGGGTCCGCTGACCCGCGGATATGTCTGTCCAGAGGGGTTGGTGGCGCCTCAGGTCTCCGGCTTGTGCTCGGTGTCGAGGAGTTGGCGCAGCAGGGTGGCGTCGGTGTCGGACAGGGCGTCCGCGAAGCGGGCAAGCACGACCTCGCGGTCGGGGCGTTCCTCCAGGACGGTGCGCATGCGGCGGGCGGCGAAACCGGCGTCGTCGGTCACCGGGGCGTAGGCGTAGGCCCGGCCGCGCGGGGTGCGGCTGAGCAGGTTCTTGGCGTGCATGCGGGTGAGGATCGTGACCACCGTGCTGTAGGACAGTTCGCCGTCGAGGTGGTCGGTGACATCCCCGGGAGTCAGGGCGTCGTCCGCCTGCTGAAGCAGTGCGAGGAGTTCCGCCTCGCGGGCGCCGTTGGGTCGCCTGGGGCTCCGGTCCTGGGGGTCGGCGGCCATGGGGTTTGTTCTTCTCCCGCTCGTCTTCTACATTCGTGTAGAACTTCCACGGCAGTGCGGATCTCGCTGCCTCCTGAGTGTGCCACGCGCTCGCCCCCGGGAGCAGTCCGCACCCGGTGCCGCACCTGGCCGGAAAGGACCCCGGTGTTCCAGGCCCTGAACCCGCTCGACGCCACCTCGTTGCTCGCGGCGTTCGGAACCGCAGGCGGGTTCCTGGTGCCGTTCGCCGAGACCGGGGTCCTGGGCGGCCGCTTCCTGTCCGGTCAACCGCTGCCGTCGACCCCGCTTCCGCTCGTCGCCCCCGTCGCGGCCCTGTCCCTGCTTCCGCTGCTCCCGGGGGGAGTCCGCGCCCGCCGGCGCCCCCGCGGTGCGAGGGAGCCGAGCGGCAGGCACACCGGCTGACCGCCGCTCCCCGTCACACACCCTCCCCGGAGCCGGTGGCCGTGGCCCGGCCGCAGTACCGCCGGCGGCAGTCGCCCGGCCCGTCCACCACGGGGGCGCGCCTGCCGCGTCGGGCCGACCGGCCGCAGGCTCCGCACCGAGCAAGACCCGACCCGTCCGATCCCACCCAACCCAGATTTGGACCCCGATGAGCGCCATCAGTCTTGGTCAGTCCGTCGTCCTCGGCATCGTCGAGGGATTGACGGAGTTCCTGCCCGTCTCCTCCACCGGCCATCTGAAGATCGCCGAGGGACTCATGGGGATCCCCGTCGACGACGACTCCGTCGTCGCGTTCTCCGCCGTCATCCAGGTCGGTGCCATCGCCGCTCTGCTGGTCTACTTCTTCAAGGACATCCGCCGCTTCGTCACCGCCTGGGTCCGCGGGCTGCGCGACAAGGAGGAGCGCTACCACCACGACTACAAGTTCGCCTGGTGGGTGATCTACGCCACGCTTCCCATCGTGGTCGTGGGGCTCGCGGCGAAGCCGCTCATCGAGGGCCCGCTGGCCTCGTTGTGGGTGGTGGCGGGCTCGCTCATCGTCGGCTCCGGCGTGATGTGGGCGGCCGACCAGATGGGCCGGCACAAGCGCGGTGAGGACGACACCTCGTTCAAGGACGCCATGCTGGTCGGCACCTCGCAGATCCTCGCGCTGCTGTTCCCCGGCTTCTCCCGCTCGGGCGCCACCATGTCCACCGCGCTCATCCTCGACCTGGACCGGGTCGCCGCCACCCGCCTGTCGTTCTTCCTGGGCATCCCCGCCCTCACCGGTGCGGGACTGTACGAACTCAAGGACGCCCTGGGTGCCGGAGTGGGCGCCGCTCCGCTGGCCATCGGAACCGCCGTCTCCTTCGTCGTCGCCTACGCCACCATCGCCTGGCTGCTGAAGTTCGTCGCCACCCACTCCTTCAACGCCTTCGTCCTCTACCGCATCGTCGTCGGTGTCGGTCTGCTCGGTCTGCTGACCACGGGAGTCCTGACCGCCTGAACGCCTGACCGGGACGGCCGGTTCCGGGACTGCGCGGCCGGTGCCGGGTGCCCGGGGCGGACCCCCGTTCCCGACGCGGGCGTTCGGCACCGAACGCCCGCGGTACGGCCGCGACCGCGACCACCACGGGGCGCGGCGCCCGCCCGGGGCGCGACCGTGGACCGCGCGCCGCGGCCGGCCGCCGCCGGCCTCCTCGGCGACGACCGGCGTGAGCGCGCCGCGGCTCCTACGCCGAGACGCTGAGGTGGCTCCCGAGGCTCACGCCGGTGCCGGCGGTGCCGGCACCGGGGCCCGTGGCACGGGCAGTTCATCCGCGCGTCAACCTGAGGACAGGGACTTTTCGTCCCCGAGGACCAGCCTGTAAACGGCCAGCCGGCCGGCCGGCGCCCCGGCCGGATCCGGCCCCCTGTACGACGTCCTCACGGAGTTGATAGCCGATGCCCTCCCTGTCCCGCCGCCTGCTGTCCACCGCCGTCGGCGCGGCGCTGGCCGCTCCCGTGCTGCTGGCGCCCCCGGCCCAGGCCGCGGGTCGACCGTTCTTCTGCGGCCACGACCACCGCGCCACCCCGTACGCGCGGTACCTGTGCGCGCGGTCCGGTCAGATGCTGGACGTCCGGATAGGCGACGTGCACCCGACCCAGTCGGTGCTGGGCTACGACGAGGTCTACTACAAGCTCGGCCGCTCGACCCTCGGCAAGGACGAGCTCAACCACGCTCTCGACGACTGGTGCGAGACGGACGGCCGGGACGGCGTCGCCTCGGCGCAGCCGGACGCCACGCTGCTCGACCCGTCCTCCTTCACCTGCAAGATGGCGGTCGGCACCGAGACGTCGGAGAGCAAGGCCGAGATGAAGACCGTGGTCGTCGGGCCCGGCGGTCAGCCGTACCTGACCGACGGCCACCACACCTTCACGTCCTTCGCCGAGGACCCCATCGGCGGACTCGACACGCACATCCGGGTGATCGTGCAGGCCAACTACAGCAACCTGACCCGGCAGGAGTTCTGGAAGCGCATGAAGGCCCACAAGTGGGTCTACCTGCGCGACGCGCAGGGCAACCGGATCGGTGTCAACAAGCTGCCCCGGCAGGTCGGTCTGGCCGGCTTCCAGAACGACCCCTACCGGGGCCTGCTCTACTTCGGCAAGAAGGTCGGATTCCAGCCCGACTCCGTGCCCTTCCAGGAGTTCTACTGGGGCGGCTGGCTACGCGACGACAAGCCGGTCGACCTGTCCGGCTGGGACCGCGACGACTTCGACAGCTACCTGGCGACGGTCGAGGCGATCACCCGGGCCCAGGTCGACCACCCGAAGGACGCCGAGGTCGGCGACAGCGGCTTCACCGCCACCGAACTCGGCGCCCTCGACGAGTGGAACAAGGGCAAGGACGCAGACAAGGGCAACTTCGGCAAGCTGAGCAGGCCGTACACCGACGTCAAGCCCGGCAAGCTGGCCTACGCACTGCAGTACAAGGCCGTGCACCACCTGTCCTGACGCCCGGCCCTCGGCCCCCGGCCCCGGCAGCCGGGGCCTCGGGGCCCGTCGGCGCGGGCCGGCCGCGACGTGGTGGGCCGGGGCGGGTCGGCACCCGCCCCGGCCTGTACCGGTCAGGGGGTCGGAGAGGCGCTCCCCGGACCGGTCGTCAGGGGAACTGGAGCACCTTGGACGGGACGGTGTCCGTGCCCGAGGTGGGTGCGCCGGTGTCGTTGACGACGTGGGCGTACTGGCCCTGGCCGCCGAGGGAGATCACGAGCAGGTCGTGCATCTTGATCCCCGACTTGACGGGTACCTGGAAGCCGTGGGCCTGGACGATCGTCGGATCGGCCGTGAAGTTGCAGTAGCTGCCCAGGCCCCACGCCTCGTGGGTGTCCACGCTGTCGGCGACCTTGTAGGCCGCGTAGCCGACGATGCCGTCGTGGGCGATGGCGGCCGCGTTCGGGGCGTCGTACGCCTTCTCGTTCTGGAAGAAGATCGTCCGTCCGCGCTCTCCGCTCCAGTAGACGTCGTACTTGTTGAAGTGTTCGACGAACAGGCCGGTGGCGAGGACGTCGTCACCGTTGACCCGCAGGCCGTAGTCGGCCCGGTTGGTGTCCCAGCCGACGCCGCTGCCGTGGTCCGCCCGCCAGAGCCAGGTGTGGTCGATGATCACGTCGTCGCTGTTGACGACCACCGAGTTGGTGGCCAGGCCGGGGCCGGCGCCGCCGATGCGGACGAACACGTCCTGCATGGTGGTGGGGTCGGCGGAGTGGTCGGCGGAGGAGCCGGGCGTGCCGATCTGCAGCAGGGTGTCGGAGTTGACCGGACCGGCGTCGATGAGGAAGCCGGCCAGCCGCACGCCGTCGACGTCGGCCACGTGCACGGCGTCGACGCCGTTGTCCGGGATCAGGGTGGCGAGCCCGAGCCCGAGCACCACCGTGTCGGCGCGGTCGACCTGGATGGTCTGGTCGAGGTGGTAGACGCCCGGCGTGAACAGCAGGTTGAGGCCCTGGGCGAGCGCCGCGTTGATGGTGGCGGCGGTCGCACCCGGCTTCACCACGTAGAACCGGTCGAGCGGCAGGGAGGTTCCCGCGTCGGCCGGCCAGGACACGCCGCGGGCGTTGGTCCGCTTCGACGGGACGAACACCTTGTAGGTGTCACCGTCCAGGTAGAGGAAGGGCTTCTCCCGGGAGACCGGGGTGTTGTCCAGAGTGGTGTAGGGGCCGCTGTCGAAGTTGGTGGCCGGCGCTCCCTCGACGCCGGTGAAGGTCATGTTCCACACGCCGTTGGTCCAGCCGCCGACCGAGCTGTCGCGGGTGTACCACTGCTGCTGCGAGTAGGGGCCGACGGTGCCGTCGATCCGGGAGTCCGCGATGTAGCCGCCGGAGGCCCAACCGTAGCCGCTGGGGGCGAGGTTGAGGCCGCCCTTCACATGGATGCGGCGGAACGGCGCGGCCTGCGCCACGGCCCAGCGGTCGGTGCCGTTGGACGGGGTGATGGCCAGGTTCTCCGCCGAACGCCAGAAGTTCTGGGTGGCGTTGCCGTTGAACCAGCCCGCGTCGACGGTGACGTCACCGTTGATCTGGGTGTCGTCCGGGTCGAGGCCGAGTCCGGAGATCGAGGTGTAGAAGCCGATCTGGGCGTTGATGCCGTTGTAGGTGCCCGGCTTGAGCAGGAACTGGTAGCGCTCGGTGCCGAACTGGTTCGACTCCTGCTGGGCGAAGACGTCGTCGAACTTCTGCTGGAGGTTCGGGGTGGAGGGGTCCACGACGATCACGTTGGGGCCGAGGTCCCCGCCGCCCTGGACCGGCGGGACGCCGGTCGAGCCGGTGTGGACGGCGACCTCCCACAGGGAGTAGCCGTAGCCGGTGCCGCGCGCGGTGCCGTAGATCCGGACGTACCGGCCGGAGCCGCTGACGTCGTAGGAGGCGGTGCCGCCGGTCGCGCCGGTGACGCTCTTCAGCGTGTTCCAGCTCTGCCCGTCGGAGGACGCCTGGATCTGGAAGTCCTTGCCGTAGGCGGTCTCCCAGTTCAGGTCCACCTTGCACAGGTCCTGGACGGAGCCGAGGTCGACCTGCAGCCACTGCGGGTCGGCGGCCTGGCTGGACCAGCGGGTGGAGAGGTCGCCGTCGAAGGCGGCCGAGGCGGGGGTGCCGGCGTTCTCGGTGGAGGAGGCCGAAGCGGGCCTGCCCTCGGCGGAGTTGCCGGTGCCGCAGGACGGTTGGGAGCCGTCGGTGCTGCCGAACACCTGGAACTCCCAGAGGGAGTAGCCCCACTGGGTCGCGCGGTGCACGCCGAGCATGCGCACGTAGCGGCCCTGGCCGGACACGTCGAGGGTGTCGATGCCCCCGTCGCCGCCGGTCACGGTCTTGAGGTCGGTCCAGGTGCTCGCGTCCGGGGAGATCTGGACCTTGTAGTCCTTGCCGTAGGCGGCCTCCCAGTTCAGGACCACCTGGCTGACGGTGGCGGTGGCGCCGAGGTCGACCTGGAGCCACTGGTCGTCGGTGGCGGCCGAGGACCAGCGGGTCCCGGTGTCCCCGTCGACGGCGTCGGCGGCGGTGGTGCCGTAGTTCTCCTCCGAGGACGCGGTGGCCGTCTTCCCCTGCGACAGGGGTGTCCCGGCCGCGGCGGCCGCTGTGTGGGTGAGGGGGAGGGCGATCAGCGCGGCCACGGAGGCCAGGGCGACGCCCAGGGATCTGAATCTCATACGGGTCCCTGCGGGTGGGGTTGGACGAGGGCGTGCGGCGGCGCACGCCGGACTGTGCCGTGCCGGACCGCGCGTCCGGGCACAGCAGCAAGCACCGCCGTGTTAGTTCAAGACTTGAGTTAACTAGTGATTTCGAACGCATGGCAAGCCCTCGGCAGTGAGTGAAATGCGTTCGGCGCGAGTCCTGTTGGGCCTGCGGGGGGTGCGGAGCGCCGCCACCTCGGACGTCTCGACTGTGCAGGGCCGCGAAGGGATCACTACTTAACTCAAGCCAAAAGAAAATTGCGTCCGATCGCTTGACCAGTGCATGACCCGCGGGCATGGTCGGAAGGCGCTCGCCCAGGACCGGACCCCCACCCCCGCCGGTGTCGAGCCCGCGGACCGACGCGACCGCCCGACCGGGCGGGCGGCGCCGGCCTGCCCTCAGGCCCCGAGCCGCCCCGCCCTCTTTCGGCGACCCCACCCGTCAGGAGCCCCCGTGCCCAGACCTCTCCCCACCTCCTCCCCGCCCCCGCACAGCTCCCCACCCCTCCGCACCGCTCCACCCGGACGCGCCGCGAGGTGCCTGCTCGCCCTCGGCGTCCTCCTCGCCTCGGCCCTCGCCACCCTCACCCTCGCCCCCCGGGCGCAGGCGGCGGACACCCTCCTGTCCCAGGGGCGACCCGCCACCGCCTCCTCCCGGGAAGGCGACGGCTACGCCGCTGCCGCCGCCGTGGACGGCGACCTCACCGGCACCCGATGGGCCAGCCAGTGGAGCGACCAGCAGTGGATCCAGGTCGACCTCGGCGCGCGGTCCCGGCTCAGCAGGGTCGTCCTCACCTGGGAGACCGCCTACGGCAAGGACTACGAGATCCAGGTGTCCGACGACGGCACCGACTGGACCACGGTGAGGAAGGTGACCGGCGGCGACGGCGGCACCGACGACCTCGCGGTGTCCGGAACCGGCCGCTACGTCCGCATGCAGGGACTGAGCCGCTCCAGCGGCTACGGGTACTCCCTGTGGGAGTTCCAGGTCTACGGATCGGCCGACGGCGGCACCCCGCCGCCCACCGGTGCCGTGAAGGTGTCGGGCAGCCAGGGCGACTGGCGGCTGACGGTGGGCGGGCAGCCGTACACGGTCAAGGGAGTGACCTGGGGCCCGGCCAACTCGGACGCGGCCACCTACCTGCCCGACGTGCGCGCCATGGGCGCCAACACCATCCGGACCTGGGGCACCGACGGCTCCACCGCAACCCTGCTGGACGCCGCCGCGGCCAACGGCCTCCACGTCATCAACGGGCTCTGGCTGCAGCCCGGCGGCGGCCCCGGAGCCGGCGGCTGCGTCGACTACGTGACCGACACGACGTACAAGAACAATGTGCTCAGCGACTTCACCACCTGGGTCGACGCCTACAAGGACCACCCGGCCACACTGATGTGGAACGTCGGCAACGAGTCGGTCCTGGGGCTGCAGAACTGCTACAGCGGCAGCGCACTGGAGGCGCAGCGCAACGCCTACACCTCCTTCGTCGACGAGGTCGCCGTGAGGATCCACGGCATCGACCCCGACCACCCGGTCACCTCCACCGACGCGTGGACCGGCGCCTGGGAGTACTACCGGCGCAACGCACCCGACCTGGACCTGTACGCGGTGAACGCCTACGACCACGTGTGCGACGTCCGCCAGGACTGGATCGACGGCGGCTACACCAAGCCCTACCTGATCACCGAGACCGGCCCGCCCGGTGAGTGGGAGGTGCCCGACGACGCCAACGGCGTCCCCGACGAGCCGACCGACGTGCAGAAGGCGGACGGGTACACCCGCGCCTGGAACTGCGTCACCGCGCACCAGGGCGTCGCCCTCGGCGCCACCCTGTTCCACTACGGCACCGAACACGACTTCGGCGGCATCTGGTTCAACCTCGTGCCCGACGGCCTGAAACGCCTCTCCTACTACGCCGTCAAGCAGGCGTACACCGGCTCGGTGTCCGGCGACGACACCCCGCCGGTCATCAGCGCCATGTCCGTCGACCCGGCCTCCGCGGCCCCGGCGGGCGGAGAGTTCACCGTGCACGCCGACGTGCGGGACCCCGAGGGCGATCCGCTGTCCTACAAGGTCTTCCTCAGCGGTGTCTACGCCGACGGCGACAGCGACCTCGTGGAGGCCTCCTGGCGCTCCACCGGTGACGGCACCTTCGCCGTCACCGCGCCGCAGAAACTCGGCGTGTGGAAGGTCTACCTCCAGGCCGAGGACGGGCACGGCAACGCCGGCATCGAGACCAGGTCGGTCCGGGTCGTCGCCCCGCCGGTCGACGGCACCGACCTCGCGCTGAACCGCCCGGCCACCGCCTCCTCCTCCCAGCAGTCCTACGGCGACTGCCCCTGCACCCCCGACCTGGCCGTCGACGGCCGCGCCGACACCCGCTGGGCCAGCGACTGGAGCGACCCGCAGTGGATCCAGGTCGACCTCGGCGCGCGCCGTTCCCTGCGCACCGTCCGGCTCGTCTGGGACCCCGCCTACGCGCGTGCGTACTCGGTCCTGGTCTCCGACGACGCCACCGACTGGCGGACCGTGTACTCCACCACCGCCGGAGGCGGAGACGTCGACACCGTGAACGTCTCGGCCACCGCCCGCTACGTCCGCCTGCGGCTGACGGCGCGCGGCACCAGCTGGGGCTACTCCCTGTACGACTTCGGCGTCTACGGCTGACCTGACGAGACCTGACCTGACCAGACGGGACCTGTCCCGACCTGTCCTGACCTGACCTGACCTGACCTGACCTGCCGTCCGGTCGGCGGCGGCACCGCGCGCGCCGCGCTCTTGCCCCGCCGCACTTCGGCCGCCGCCGACCGGCCCCACCAGCCGCGGGCCCCCGGCACCACCCGAGCAGCCCGCCCCGGCACCACCCGCGCACGAGGCCTCCGCACCGGGCGGACCCCGTACGCGGCCCGTCATCCACCCGACCGACAGGAGACCCTGACATGAGAGCGAGCCCCAGGCCGCTGCCCGCACTCCTCCTCGGCGCCACCCTGCTCACCGGAGCCCTCGGCACCGGAGCCCTCGGCACCGGAGCCCTCGGCACCGGAGCCCTCGGCACCGGAGCCCCCGGCACCGGAGCCCCTGGCGGCACCGGCCCCGCCTCCTCCGCCGACGGCGTCCACGCGGCGCAGGTGTCCGCGCAGGTGTCCGGCGACGACCCGGACGGCGACGGCTACATCCTCGCCGATCCCCAGGTCACCGGCGTCACGCCGTCCACGGCCAACCCGCCCCCGCGCTACTTCCACGAGTTCCAGGCCAACTGCGCGGTCTCGCACACCGGCCCCGACGACCCCATCGTGTTCCCCGGCCTGCCCGGCGCCTCGCACGACCACACCTTCCTGGGCAACACCAGCACCGACGCGTACAGCACCACTGCCTCCCTCGACGGCGGCGACACCGCCTGCAAGGCACCCGCCGACGCCTCGGCGTACTGGATGCCGTCCCTGTACGACGGCGACCGGAAGGTCCTTCCCGCCGGCCCCCAGGTCATCTACTACAAGGCCGGTGTCACCGACTACACCAGCGTGCGGCCCTTCCCCAAGGGGCTGCGCTTCATCGTGGGCAACCCGCTGCAGGGCCCCGACGGCTTCCGCGACAACCCCGGCTGGGTGGAGGGATGGGAGTGCGGCAACAGCTACAAGAACGTCGACTTCCCCGCCGACTGCCCCGCGGGCACCCAGCTCAACATCCGGATGCAGGCGCCCAGCTGCTGGGACGGCAAGTACCTCGACACCCCCGACCACCGCAGCCACATGGCGTATCCGGTGGTCAAGCCCGGCACGAACGACAACGTCTGCCCGGCGGACCACCCGGTCGCGGTGCCGATGATCGAGTTCAAGATGGCGTTCCCGGTCGACGGTGACATGTCCCAGGTCCACCTGGCCAGCGGCCGCGGCTACACCTTCCACTACGACTTCATCAACGCCTGGGGGGACCGCACCCTCAAGGCCCTGGTCGATCACTGCATCGTCGGCGGACTGCAGTGCGACGCCCACGGCTACGACCAGACGCACCCGGAGGAGGGAGCCGCGCTGAACAGCGACTACCGGCTGCCCTGACCGAACGCCGGCGGGGGCGCCGCGCCACCGGGACCACCGGGGCGGGACCGGGCGGGGTGCCGACCGACCCGCCGAGGCGTAGCGTCCCCCTATAGGCGGGACCGGTGCGCCGGGCGCGGTGGCGGCGCGGGACCGTGCAGCGGCGGCCGCACGGGATCCCGCGCTCCCACCGGGCAGGAGGTGCCACATGAGCGGCGCGGGTGGCACGCGGGACGAGGCGGGCGGCAGGAAGGAAGACGCGGGCGGCAGGAGGGAAGAGACGGACGCGTTGGCCCTCGCGTTCGTGGAGACGGTGCGCCGGACCGGCGCGTCCATCGGTGCCCTGTACCTCTTCACGCCGGACGAGCAGCATCTCACCCTCGACCTGCTGTGCGGATCCACGACCGACCTGGTGACGCCGTGGCTCCGGATACCGGTGACCGCGCCGACCCCGGTGGCGGAGGCGGCGCGGGAGGACCGGCTGGTGTGGGTGGCCAGCCAGGAGGAGATGGCCCGCACCTATCCCCGCACCGCGATCGCCGTCCCCTACCCGCTGACCCTGGCCAGCGCTCCGGTCACCGGAGTCCGCCGGTGGGGCAGCCTGATGCTGATGTGGCCCGCCACCCGTCCGCCGTACATGACCCAGAGGGAGCGGGGGAACATCGCTGCCAGCTGCGTCAGGCTGGCCCGGCTGGTGGAGGAGGCCGTCGAGAGCGGAAGGCCACCGGTCCCCGGGGAGCGCCCGCGGGTGCTCCCCGCCGACCTGGGGCAGCGGTCGACCGGCCCGGCGCTGGCCGCGGCCGACTTCGTGGAGCGGCTGCCCGGGGGCAGCTGCGCACTGGACCTGGAGGGGCGCTTCACCTACCTGAGCAGCGGCGCCTGCGAGCTGCTCGGTGCCGAAGCAGGGCAGCTCAACGGCACGCTGCCTTGGCAGTCGCTGCGCTGGCTCGACGACCCCGCCTACGAGGACCGCTACCGCGCGGCGGTGATCAGCCGGGTCCCGGTGGCCTTCACGGCGCTCCGCCCGCCGGACCAGTGGCTGGAGTTCCACCTCTACCCGGACTCCAGCGGCATCAGTGTGCGTATCGTGCCCAGCGGCTCGGCTGCCCCGCCCGCTCCCGCGTCCCCCGACCCCGTCAAGGCCCTCCGGCCGAGCCGCGCGGGCCGTCTCTACCAGCTCATCCACCTGGCCGCCTCGCTCACCGAGGTCGTCGGTGTCCAGGATGTCATCGACCTGGTGGCCGACCAGGTGATGCCCGCCTTCGGCGCCCAGGGCCTGGTGCTGTCCGCCGTCGAGGCGGGGCGCCTGCGGATCACCGGCTACCGGGGCTATTCCCCGGAGAGCATGGCGCAGCTGGACAGCCTGCCCCTCGACACCGCGTTCACCCCGGTCGGACAGGCCATGAGCAGCGGAGTCCCCGCCTTCTACCCCGACGCGGAGGAGATGCGCCGCGTCTACCCCGAGGCCACCAGGGTCAGCGGCAAGCAGGCGTGGGCCTTTCTGCCGCTGATCGTGTCCGACCGGCCCGTCGGCTGCTGGATCCTGTCCTTCGACCGGCCGCACCCGTTCTCCGCCGAGGACCGCGCGGTCCTGACCGCTCTCGCCGGACTCGTCGCCCAGGCGCTCGACCGCGCCCGCCTCTACGACACCAAGCACGAGCTGGCCCGCGACCTCCAGCAGGCACTGCTGCCGCGCACCCTCCCCGAGATCCCCGGCCTGCGGGTCGCCGCCCGCTATCTGCCCGCCACCCGCGGCATGGACATCGGCGGGGACTTCTACGACCTCCTCCCGCTCGACGGCACCTCCGTCGCCGCGGTCATCGGCGACGTGCAGGGGCACGACGCCGCGGCCGCCGCTCTCATGGGGCAGGTCCGCACCGCCGTCCACGCCCACGCGACCAGCGGCGCCACCCCCGACCGTGTGCTGTACGAAGCCAACCGCCTGCTCACCGATCTAGGGGCCGACCTGTTCACCAGCTGCCTCTACGCCCGGCTCGACCCCGCCGCGGGCCGGGTCTGCCTTGCCAGCGCCGGACACCCCCCGCCGATCATGCGGCTGCCCGGTGGCGACACTCGCCCGGTCGACGTGCCGCCCGGGCCGCTGCTCGGCGTGGACACCGACGCCGACTTCCCCGTCGCGGAACTCCCGCTCACCCCCGGGCTGATGCTCGCGTTCTACACGGACGGCCTGATCGAGCGACCGGGGGTGGACCTGGACGACGCCATCGCGGGACTCGCCCGCCATCTCGCCCACATCGACGACCGCGACCTGGACACCCTCATCGACACCCTGGTGGGGAAGGCGGGCAGCCACTGGCAGCGCACGGACGACCTCGCCCTGCTCGTGCTGCACTACTCGGGGCGAGGGTGAGCACCGCCCCGGCGCGGGTCCGGCCGGCGGCGGTCCACGGCTCCACCGTCGGGCAGGTGCCGGAGCCGTGGACCGGCCGGGGCGCGGAAGGACCCCGCCGCACCGAGGCTCGGCGCGGGCTCACGCCAGGGAGAGGAACAGTTTCTCCAGGCGGGCGCGCATGGCCTCGGGGTCCTCGCCGTCCTTGCGGCCGGACTCCATGTCGATGACGCACTGCTGCAGCCCGGTGGCGATGATCGCGAAGCCGGCGCGGTCGAGGGCGCGGGAGGCGGCGGAGAGCTGGGTCACGACATCCTCGCAGTCGCGGCCTTCCTCGATCATCCGGATCACTCCGGAGATCTGGCCCTGCGCTCGGCGCAGTCGGTTCAGTACGGACTTCAGGTCCGCGCCCTCAAGTTCCAGTTCCACGATCACTCCCGGTGATATACCCCAAGGGGTATTGTACGTCCCGATTCGGTTCCTCGTCGACCGGTGGGTCCATGAGTCCCGCCTGCCGCAGCAGCAGCCGCGCCAGGCTCCGCGCCTCGTCGGCGGTGAGCGCTGCCCACGTCCCCGGTTCGCCGCCCCGGTCGCACCCCACGTCCAGCGCCACCCGGTTGATGGGTCGGTCGCCCGGGGCCAGTCGCAGGCCCCGCACGGCGATGGTCCGGCCGCAGGCGGTCACGAGAGAGGTGTGCGCGGTCCCGGTGGGTCGGTCGCGTCCTGCCGTCGCCATGGGGCTCACGCTCCTGAGTCGAGTCGTCGGGGCCCGAGCGGTTTCGCTCATTGATACCCGGCGGGGTATCAGTGACAGCGTCGTGCGCGGCCGCCTTGTTCCCCCCGGAGGGCCGGAACCGTGACCGGGCGGAGTCTGCGCCACCCATCGCGCCGCCGCCGAGTGCGAGCACGTTGCCGCACCTCCGCCGGTGCGGTGGGCGACGGCGCGTCCGCCGATCCCGGGGGAGGCCCCCACGAAGGCGGTCGCCGCGGTGTGCGAAGGGTCGCCGCCGCGTATCCGGCACGCGAGGCCCGCCGGCGGCCCGTGACATGGCTGCCGGTCGGGGTGCCGGCGGCGACGGAGCACCGCGGGCACGCCGGGCCGCTCGGCGGGCCGGATCCGGCGCGGTCGAGCACGTCCCGACCGGAGCCGGTCGGATGTGGCCCGTGGCGGTGCCCGGTCCCGTGGCGGTGCCAGGGCCTGCGGTGGTGTCCGGGCCTGCGGTGGTGTCCGGGCCTGCGGTGGTGCCAGGGCCTGCGGTGCTCAGGACCCGTGGCTCGCTCGGGCCGGCCCGCGCCCCGCCTTCTTGGGCGCCTTACCGGTCCCCGCCCGTTGGGGCGGGAAGCGGGAGCCGCGCGCCGGACGGTGCGCGAGCCTCATTCCCTGTCCGCTCGGCAGCCCCGAGATCCTCCTCGGTCCTCGGCGAAGGGCGCGGCGGCCGGACGCCACCCCTGTCACCCCGGCTCCTGCCGCCCTTCCGGCCGCTCACCCGGCGGCGGGCTGGATGTTCTGGTTGGCGTGGAAGAAGTTCTCCGGGTCGTAGGTGTGCTTGACCGCGGCAAGCCGGTCGTAGTGGCCGCGGTAGGTGGCCCGGACCCGTGCCGGACCCTCGTCGTCACCGATGAAGTTGACGTACGAGCCGCCCATGGAGTGCGGGTGCAGGTCGGTCCAGTAGTCGACGCACCACTGGCGGATCAGGTCGGCGTTGGCGGGGTCCGGGTCGATGCCGCCGATCACACCGGACCACACCGCGTCCCGGTACGCCCAGGCAGTCTCGTCCGCGCCTACCTGGTGGGCGGCGCCGTCGACCGGGTACAGGTGCATGGTCGACAGGTCCGTGGGGAGGTTCTGCCCGTACTTCTCGTGCACCGCGACCGCCTCGTCGGGGATGCCGTCGAAGAAGTCACCGCGCCAGTACCACTGGAGCCCCTTGGGGATCAGCGCGTCGAACATGGCCTGCACCGCGGGGTAGGGCATCGGCGTCGCGAAGTGGAAGGCCGGCGGGGCCGGAGTGCCGACTGCCGCCAGCGCCTTCTCCATGCTGCCGTCCTCCAGGTCGCCGGTGTAGCACCACACGACCCCGCACATCTTCTGCCCGTGGATCTCCTCCGGGAACGGGGGCCCCGGCGGCACGGCCAGAACGGCGAAGAACCCGCTGAGCTCCTCCGGCGCGGCGGGAAGGAAGTCCCGGTACCACTGGAGCACCTCGCGGGTGCGGTTCACGGGCCACACCGTCACGGCGAGGCCGACCGTGTCCACCGGGTGCAGCCGGAAGGCGAAGGAGGTGACCACACCGAAGTTGCCGCCCCCGCCGCGCAGCGCCCAGTACAGGTCCGGGTGGTTGTCCTGGGAGGCGGTGACGAAGGTCCCGTCGGCCAGGACGACGTCCGCGGACAGCAGACTGTCGACTGTGAGGCCGTACCTGCGGGTGAGGTGCCCGTGGCCGCCGCCCAGCGTCAGTCCGCCCACCCCCGTGGTCGACATGATCCCCGCGGGTACGGCGAGCCCGAACGCGTGGGCGGCGTGGTCCAGGTCCCCGAGCTGGCAGCCCCCGCCCACCTGCGCCGTACGCGTGCTCGGATCGATCCGTACCCCGCGCATGGGCGAGAGGTCGAGGGTGATGCCGTCGTCGACCAGGCACAGGCCGGGACCGCTGTGGCCGCCGCCGCGTACGGCGAGATCTCGACCGGTCTCCTGTGCGAAGCCGAGCACAGCGCGCACGTCGGCCACGTCCACGCACCGGGCGATCACCGCCGGGCGTCGGTCGATCATGGCGTTGTAGATGCTGCGGGCCTCGTCGTAGCCGGGATCCGCAGGAGCGAGGACAGGTCCCCGCAGGGATTCGCGCAGGTTGTCGAGCGCTGTCTGGCTGATCTCACCCATGTCCGCACACCTCTGACTGCCATCGGTGACGCGCGGATGGACGGACGCGCGACGTCCGGGCGGACCGCGGGGGCGAGGTGCGGGAGATCCGATCCGCGCCAGTGGATCGGAGCGACGAGCCGGAGGCCCACCGCCCGTCTCCCAGTCTCTCCCACACCGGCGTCCGCCGCACACCGTAGGGCGCCGGTCCGCCGCGAGAGCGGCCGCCCGGTACGGGGCACGCGGGCGCGCCCGCCCCGCCGCACGGCCGGAGCCGCCCGGTGCGCGAGACGAAAGGGGGAACCACCCCCTCCGCTGGGCGAATTGACGATGTATCGTCACCTCGCGCCGTGCAGCCCGCGGCGTGCACACCGTCGTCCTCCGGCGATCCCGCGATGCTCGTTTCCCTGGTCAGGCCGATGCGGGGGACTCGCCGCCGCGGGAGCGGCGGAGCACCGAGTCGCCCAACGGAGGCCGCCCATGTCCCACGCTCTCTGCAGGGCCGCCCGCGCCTGCCCGGCCGCCGCCTTCGGCGGCGCGCTGCCGTCTCCCGGAAGCGGAAACGGCGTCGTCCTCGCGATCGGAGCCGGTGCGGCGGTGCTCGCCCTGTTCCTGGCCGCGGCCCTGATCCGGCGGCGCCGGACCCGAGCCGGAGAGGCTGCCGCGCCGGACGGGGCGGTGGCGGAGAGCAGCACCGGGGCGGCGGGCGAGCGGGAGGGGCGTGAGCGCGAGCCGGGCGAACGGGAGTCGGGCGAACGGGAGTCGGGCGAACGGGAGTCGGGCGTGCGCGAGCCGGGCGAACGGGATTCGGACGAGCGCGAACTGGGCGCGGCGGTGGCAGTGCCGCTGGCCCGTGCCGTCGCGGAACTGGTGACCGCGGTGCCGGGACTGTCCGCCGAGGAGCCGTCCACCGGCGGCACCCCGGTGCGCGGACGCGTGCGCTGCGCGGGCTCCGCACCGGTGACCGGCGCCGCCCTGACACTGATCTCCCTCGAAGGGCGCCAGCTCGGCCGGTCCGCCACCGACGGGGACGGGGCCTACCACCTCACCGCGCCGGGACCGGGAACCTACGTCCTCATCGCCGCCGCGGACGGCCGCCTGCCGCAGGCGACCACCCTCGTCGTCGGGGACTCGCCGATAGCCCGGGACGTCGTCCTCGACTCGGTCAACGGCCTCACCGGGACGGTCCGCTCGGCGGCGAGCGGCACGCCGCTCGCCGGGGCGGTGGTCAGCGTCACCGACGGGCGCGGGGAGCTCCTCGCTACCGAACGTACCGACGAGCAAGGCGAGTTCACGGTCACCGGCCTCGCCCCCGGCGCGGTGACGCTGTCCGTCACCGCACCGGGCCACCGGCCGGTCGCCCTGGCCGCGGAAACGGCCGGCAGCGGTATGACCCGGCTCGATGTCGAGCTCCGGTCCGGCGTCCCCGTCCGGGGCACCGTGCGCGGGGCGGGCGTTCCGCTCGGCCACGCCCGGGTCACGCTGGTGGACGCCGCCGGGACCGTGGTGGCCACCACCACGACCGGCTCCGACGGCGCGTACGCCTTCGCGGACGTGGACCACGGCGCGTACACGGTGATAGCGACGGGCTATCCGCCGAGGGCCTCCGGGGTCAGCGTCGACGGCAGCGGTGTCGCCGCCCACGACATCGAACTGGCCCGCGCGTCCCGGGGCGACTGACCGCCGGTGCCTCCGGCGCTCGCGGCCGCCCCCTCCGGTGGACCGCCCTCCCGCCCCGGCCACGGGCACTGTCGGCACACCGCGCGGCGGGCGGGCGAGCCGGCATCGGTGGGCGCCTGCGGCAGCAGCCGCCGCAGGCACCCCGTGCTCGCGTGACGGGGCAGCTCCCGCGGCGCCCCTTGCTCGCGTGATGCGGCAGGCCCGTCCGGCGCGGGCCCGGCGCTTCCCCGCATCTGGCCGTGTGTGATGATCGGTCCGCGCCCGCGCACGCACCCTCCCTCGGCGGGCCGGGACACGAGGAGGCCGGGTGGCGGCATCAGAGGTTCGGAAGCGGTCGACCGGGCTCGGAGTGCCTGCCCTCGTGTCCATCGGCATCGGCGGCATGGTCGGTGGCGGGATCTTCTCGGTGCTGGGGCTGACCGTGCAGGTCGCGGGAGCCGGGGCCTACGTCTCCTTCCTCGTCGGCGGTGTCGTGGCGGCCCTGACGGGAGTGTCGTACTCCCTGCTGTCGGTTCGGGTCCGCAGCCGCGGGGGTACCGCCGCCTTCCTCGACCGGTCCTTCGGCCCGCGGGTGGCGGGACCGCTGAACCTCCTGCTGTGGCTGAGCTACTTCGTGATGCTCGGGCTCTACGCCGTGGCCTTCGGCTCCTATCTGGCCGCGCTGCTGGGCCTGTCCGGCGGCTGGCACCGCCTGCTCGGCAGCGCCGTCGTGATCTGCTTCGCCGCGCTCAACATGGCCGACGCCCAGATCGTCGGGCGGGCGGAGGCGGTGCTCGTCTACTTCAAGGTGGCCGTCCTGCTGGTCTTCTGCGTCGGCGGGCTGGCCTTCGTCGACACCGCCCGGGTCGCGCCGTCGGCGTTCCCGCACGGCGGCGCCATCCTCTACGCCGGAACGCTGATCTTCCTCGGCTACGAGGGCTTCGAACTCATCGCCAACGCCGCCGAGGACGCCGCGGAACCGGAACGCACCCTGCCGCGCGCCTACCTCATCTCCCTGGGCAGTGTGATCGTCCTGTACGTGCTGGTCGCCTTCGTCGCGGTCGGCAACCTCACTCCCGGGCAGATCGCGCACGACCGGGACTACGCCCTGGCGGTCGCGGCCCGGCCGCTGCTCGGCCAGGCGGGATTCTCCCTCATCGCGATCGCTGCGGTGGTCTCCACCGCGAGCGCCATCAACGCCACCCTCTACGGCACCGCCAAGTTCACCTACCTGATGGCCCGCCACGGCGAACTTCCCGAGCACCTCGCCGAGCCGGTCTGGCACCGCCCGATCGGCGGGCTCATCGCCACCACCCTCGGCACCCTCCTGGTCGTCAACCTGGTCGACATCGAAGGCATCAGCCTGATGGGGTCGGCGGGCTTCCTGATCGTCTTCGCCGCGGTGAACGTGGCCGCCGCCCGCGTCCCGGACGCGCGCACCGCCGTGCGGATCGCCGCCGGTGCCGGAGCGGTGGCATGCGTCTGCTGCCTCCTAGCACTGACCGCGTACGCCGCCGCCAACATTCCCCGGCAGCTCGGCGTGTTCGGCGCCATGCTCGGCACCGCCGTGCTGGCCGAGGCGGTCATCCGGGCCCGCGGGCGCGCCCTGCCACCCGGAAGCGCACCGCACACCGCCGAACGCGAGCGGTGAGGCCGCGATGCGGTTGCGCGATGTCACGGCCGACGACGTCGAGGCCTACGTACGGATGCGTTGCGACCCCGCCATGATGGCCGAGCTGGGCGGTCCGCTGCCGAGGGAGGGCATCGAGGCCAAGGTGCGCAGGGACGCGGCCGAAGCGGCCGCGGACGCCTCCTGGATCAAGATGATCGTGCCCGATCCCGCCGTCCCCGGCAGGGTGGCGGGATCGGTGGTGCTGTGGTCGCACCCGGCAGCCGACGGCCCGATCTCCGAGGTGGGCTGGATGGTGCTTCCCGAGTTCCAGGGGCAGGGCTGGGGAAAGCGCGCCGTGCGCGCCCTGCTGGAACGGGCCCGTGAAGCGGACCGCTGGGGCGAGGTGCACGCCTTCCCGGGAATCGGCAACGAGCCATCCAACGGCATCTGCCGCTCGCTCGGCTTCCGGCGCCTCGGCGAGACCGACGTGCCCTTCGCGGACCGGGTCCTGCGCTGCAACCACTGGGTCGTCGATCCGCGCACGGATCTGGCCTGAGGCTCATGCGGCCGTCCACGCCGTGGACTCTGGGAGACGCACCCACCGGTCTCCCGCCACCGAACCACCGAAACCGCCACGGCGCCGGGACCGCCACGGCGCCGGGACCGCCACGGCGCCGGGACCGCCACGGCGC